>NZ_JATABF010000008.1:0-134405 GCF_036533715.1 Vibrio sp. M260121
CTTGATTGGGTTTATAACTGTTGATGATGTCGAGGGCTTGAGAAACGTGCATAAAAAATCCGATAAACAGGGTCTATCGGATTTTTACATACAGGTAGGATCATTCAACTGATCTGCCGATTAAAGTCTTAACTGATCGGCATTAGGGCTTCGGCCCTCTTTTTTTATATATTTAATCTTGCCCTCATAATCAGTACGCTGTATTATCAATCACAACCGAATTACGTACTGTTTAGTTGTCGTCACGATAATAAAATTTCATGAGGTTGCTTGTGTCTAGTCCTACCCTAACCGATAAAGTTGCAAAAATGATCTGCCAGGACATCCTGACAGGTGCTCTAAAACCAGGCCAAAAGCTTGTCGTTGCTGACCTGAAAGAGAAATACAACGTTGGTGCATCACCTATCCGCGAAGCCCTTGTGCAACTGTCTTGGAGCAAGTATGTCAAACTTGAGCCACAAAAAGGCTGTTGGGTGGCACCCGTGTGCAAAAAAGAATTGAACGATCTATACGAAAGCCTTCGTGTGGTTTCTTCTGTATTGCTTAAGAAGGCAATCTTGGCGGGTGATGAAAGCTGGGAGTTGGATGTACTGACTTCTTACCACAAGCTATCTCGTCTGAGCTTTGATGAAACTTTCTGCTGGCAAGAGTGGGAAGAGCGCCATCACCAGTTCCATGTTTCTCTGCTTGAAGGTTCGGATTCAAAGAACATGTTTGAGTTCTTTAGTGACCTGATTAACCAGATCAAGCGTTACCGTTACTTTGCAATGCAAACGTTAAACTCAGAAAAAGACGCACTGTTCAACATTGATGAACACGAGATGATCATGAAGCTTGTTCTTGCGAAGAACAGCGAAGAAGCAATGGACTTACTTGATAAGCACTTGTTGAGCTCAATGCAACGCATCGAAACAGCGCTAGAACTAGAAACCGCTTAATTCGGTTCTGCAGCGAATAGAAAAAAATCGGGGTTATCCCGATTTTTTGTTTTGTAGAAAAGCTTCAGCCTATCTGCTTATCGCAACAACCTCTAAGCAATGTCATCGAAACTGTGACAGATCGACACTCGGTTACGCCCTGCACTCTTTGATTCGTACAGGGCGATATCCGCACACTTATAGCTGCGAGTTCGGTCAGCGGTGAGATCGCTATAACCTACACTCACTGTCACTGCTTTTTCACTGTTTAACTCTACGGCAACACGCAAGCGATTCAAAACCACTTCCGCCTCTTGCGTAGTAGTGTGCGGCATGATCACCGCGAACTCCTCTCCACCAACTCGAGCCACGAAGTCGGTGCTTCTCACCCCACGAAGTAAAGTTTCAGCCACCGTACAAATGACTTTGTCGCCTTCATCATGCCCCAGTTCATCGTTGATACGCTTAAAATGGTCAATATCAAACAGCGCTAAACAAGTGGTTGGCGTATTCGGATAACGCTCTAGCATATTGGCATGCTGAGCCAACTGCTCTTCAAACTTGCGTCGGTTCCAAAGATTGGTTAATCCGTCACGTTCACTTAAGTTACGCAACTTTTCTTCCAGTTCTTTACGCTCTGAGATATCCACTAACGAGGTTATGTAATAACTGACTTTACCCGACTTCGCCATGATGGCCTGAATGCGCATGATAGCGGTAAATACGTGGTTGAGCTTAGTGCGACAACGCACTTCCCCTTCCCATACTTGCTCGATACCAAGCTTATTCCAAATCGCCAGAATCTCTTCGATGTCTTCAGGAGTGAAGATTAGGTTATGTGCATTCCAACCACGCAATCGCGAAGACGTATAGCCCATCATGTTTTCAAACTCTTGGTTCACCATCATGATTCGATGTGACGTGTCTGAAATCATCACCGCCGTCATGCCATCCAATGCGGCGCGGGCAAGTTTAGATTCAATGCTATGACGACGATAATGCAGTGCCAGCGAAGTGATAGGCAGAGCAAACACCAACATTAAACTCAGCACAAAGAAGGCTTCTTGGACTAAGTCATCAATATCTCGGTCAGCTCGCTCCAACAATTGTTCTTGAGAGAGGTCAATGAGTAAGTGAAGAGGCTCACCCGGCACAAATTCAATCGTGTTGAAAGCAATCAGGTGTTTACCATCATACTTATAGCCCATCTTCTGTGTGCCTATGTTTTGCCAGATATCAGGATGGAGCAAACCAAAGTTAAATCGAGCGCGATCAGGGATAATATCGCCGTAAAGCTTATCGCTGTGAGAGCTTGCTGCGTAATAACCCGATTGGTTAATCAGCTCGATGTTGAAATCTCTGACTGGGGAGTAATTCAAACGAGAGGAAAGGTATTTTACGTCGATATTGAGTATCAAATAGCCTTCACGAATATCATCCATAGCTACTGGCATCATAATGCGAACAGAAGGGCTGTACGGATAAACGAGATTGCCGTTCTCTTGCTCGAGTTCAATTCCCCAAGAACCGATTTGGTCATTTTTTAAATTCTGAGCATATTGGAAATACTCGCGATCGGACTTGTCTTGCAGAGTACGAGCGGCAGCAGCAGTGCCAGTTTTGAAGTCGTAGTTGATTCTGACATTCTCTTGCCCATTGACGTTAAGAAATCGAATCTGTCGATACCATTTCTGGTTAACCGCAACAGAACTCCACATCTCTTCTAAAATGGCGAGATTCTTGGGATTTGGGTGGCGCAGGTAGTCGTAAAGGCTTTGGCTATGGCCGAGCAGGTCACTGATGGAAGAGATTTGGTCTTGAACGTTGTTGTATTCACGCTCTGAGTAAGCCAGTTGGTGAAGGGCTTCTTTCGCTGTGTTTTCTACATTAGCCGCTAACAGAGTCTGGTATTTCTGGTAGTAGTAGATAGAGATGAGCGCGCTAAAAAATAGCGTGGTTGCCAGCAAAGCGCTGACTAACTTCCTTACTTTCACGCGTTCTACTACCCAATTTGTTTACGAAAGCAGCAATTATATCATTAATTGTTATTTTCTAAACAAAAAGCCATCGAACAACAATGGCTTTTCTTAAATGCATTCAGTGTAACTACGGTTTGAGACAACGCTCTCCACGAGCAATACCAACCACACCACTACGAGCTACTTCCACGACTTCGGTAACTTCAGAGATAGCTTGGATAAACGCATCCAGCTTTTCACTCGTACCTGCAAGTTGAACCGTATACTGAGCAGCCGTGACATCAACAATCTGGCCACGAAAGATATCCGCCGTGCGTTTTACTTCTGCACGCGCAAAACCGCTCGCTTTAACTTTCACCATCATCAACTCACGTTCGATGTGATCAAACTCCGTCACTTCTTGCACTTTCAGTACATCAATCAGTTTGTGTAGTTGCTTTTGGATCTGCTCAAGCTGCATTTCATCCGAGTTCGTCGTGATGTTTAAGCGCGATAGCGTCTCATCATCGGTTGGTGAAACGTTCAGAGACTCGATGTTGTAACCACGCTGAGAAAACAGACCAACAACTCGAGACAACGCACCAGGTTGGTTTTCCATTAACAAAGAAATAATGTGTCTCATATTAAGTACGCTCCGTTTTGCTTAGCCACATCTTGTCCATACCCTCGCCTTTGATCTGCATTGGGTATACGTGTTCGGTTTCGTCTACGTTGATGTCAACAAACACCAGACGATCTTTCATGTCTAACGCTTTTTGTAGACCCGCTTCAAGCTGATCTGGCGTTTCAATACGAATACCGACGTGACCATAAGCTTCTGCAATCGCTGCAAAATCAGGAACAGAACTCATGTATGAGTTAGAGTGACGGCCTTGGTAAATAATGTCTTGCCACTGTTTTACCATGCCTAGGAATCGGTTGTTCAAGTTGATGATCTTCACTGGAATGTCGTATTGCATTGCTGTCGACAGTTCTTGGATGTTCATCTGAATACTGCCGTCACCAGTCACCACCACCACTTCTTCTTCTGGCATCGCAAACTTCACGCCCATACCAGCAGGCAGACCAAAGCCCATCGTGCCTAGACCACCAGAGTTAATCCAACGGCGTGGCTTATTAAATGGGTAGTAAAGCGCAGCGAACATTTGGTGCTGACCTACATCCGACGCCACATAAGCATCACCGTTGGTCAGTTTATGCAGTGTTTCAATAACCTGTTGAGGCTTGATACGTTCAGGCGACGTTTCGTATGCAAGGCAGTGACGTTCACGCCAAACTTGAATGTCGTCCCACCATTGACCAATTGCTTCTTGGTCATTGCTACTGCTTTGCTCATTCAGCAAGCCAACCATGGTCGCTAGCACTTTATCGGCTGAGCCTACAATAGGCAGATCCACTTTCACGTTTTTAGAGATTGAAGATGGATCGATGTCGATGTGCATGACTTTCGCGTTAGGACAGTACTTCTCGAGGTTGTTGGTTGTACGGTCATCAAAACGAACACCAATACCGAAGATAAGGTCGGCTTCATGCATCGCCATATTGGCTTCGTATGTGCCGTGCATACCGAGCATACCTAGAGAGTTTTTGTGTGTGCCCGGGAATGCCCCTAGGCCCATCAAAGTACTCACTACTGGTAGATTCAATTCGTCTGATAGCGCTTGAATATGCTCGTGGGCACCAGAAATAACGGCACCGCCACCGATATACAAAACTGGCTTCTTCGCCTCAAGCAAGGCTTTAAGTGCTTTCTTGATTTGGCCTTTGTGGCCAGACGTGGTTGGCTTGTAGGAACGCATTGAGATGCTTTCCGGATATTCGTAAGGGAGCTTAATTTGCGGGTTAAGGATATCCTTTGGCAAATCAATCACAACCGGACCTGGTCGGCCAGTCGTTGAGATATAAAACGCTTTTTTGATCGTCTCTGGAATGTCTTCCGCTTTCTTAACTAAGAAGCTGTGTTTCACCACTGGGCGAGATACCCCCACGATGTCACACTCTTGGAATGCATCATTACCGATGAGATTGTTTGGTACGTTACCAGAGATAACGATCATTGGGATTGAGTCCATGTACGCCGTAGCAATACCTGTGATGGTGTTGGTTGCACCAGGACCCGAACATACTAGTACCACACCCGGCTTACCCGTTGCTCGAGCATAACCATCTGCCATATGCGTAGCAGCTTGCTCGTGTCTTACTAATACGTGTTTGATTTGGTCTGTTTTGGCATGCAAGGCATCGTAGATATCTAAAACGGAACCACCTGGGTAACCAAAGATTTGTTCTACGCTCTCTTCGATCAGAGATTGCACAACCATCTCTGCGCCTGACAACATTGCTGTCATAATTGCTCTCCTTACCAGTTTTCCTCACCGTAAGGCCAACGGTTTGGTCTGGTTTTACATAGTCTAGGTCTTATTCGTAGCCTAATAGAAATACTTCCACTTTTTCAGCTATGTCTTGCGTCTGTCATAACAAAACGCAAGGTAACACAACAAATGTAACGTTTTATTATCAACGGGTCTAATGAGAGTTGAATCAAATTTTAAACAAGATGCTGTAAATCAGAACAAAGGTAGGGTTTGACGCTATCAAGAGCGTTCAATTTGGAATCAATAAAAGAAAGAGGAGTAAAATAAAGTGAATAATTTCACTCAAAACAGCCACTTTGAGTGATTATTTCTCTTTATCAAGGGGAAAGAAGTGTGAAAGACAGTCATAAAAAATCCCCAGCAGCACAATATTAGGCAACTGGGGATAATTTCACCAATCTGAAATCTAAGTCAGCTTACGTTACTTTTTATCTGACTTTTCGTTGTACATTTCTTCGATTTCATCTTGGTATTTGTCATTAATGACTTTACGACGAAGTTTTTGCGTTGGGGTCAACTCGCCATCATCCATCGAGAACGCTTTTGGTAACAGTTTGAATTTCTTAACTTGTTCAAACTTAGCCAGTTCTTTTTGCAGGTCATTAACGCGCTTTTCAAGCATCTCAACGATTTGGTGGTGTTTGATCAATTCCACACGATCGTGATACTTGATGTTCAGCTCTTTCGCGTACTCTTCTAGCGAGTCATAACACGGAACAATAAGCGCTGATACAAACTTACGTGTATCGGCAATAACCGCAATTTGCTCGATGAAGTGGTCCTTCCCGATCGCACCTTCGACAACTTGAGGCGCAATGTACTTACCGTTTGAGGTCTTCATCAGCTCTTTAATACGGTCAGTAATGAACAGGTTACCATTTTCATCAATGTAACCAGCATCACCCGTCTTCAAGAAGCCGTGCTCGTCGAATGTCTTCTCGGTTTCTTCTGGCATTTTGTAGTAGCCACGCATCACCATTGGGCCACGCACCAAGATCTCGTTGTTTTCACCGATCTTAACTTGTGCACCAGGCATCGCCATACCGATGGAGCTTGGGTCAAAACACTGGTCATCCCAACACGAAACCGTTGCCGTGGTTTCTGTCATACCGTAACCAAGCTTCACGTTGATGCCAATCGCATGGAAGAAACGACCGATGGTCTCATCCAACTTCGCACCACCACATGGCATGAAGTTAATGCGACCACCGAGCAGTGCACGTAGCTTGCTCAGAACCAGTTTATCCGCCAGAGCGTATGACTTACGCAGCATCAACGAAGGTTTACGACCTTCTTGGTGACAAGCCGCCATCTTCGCGCCCATGTTAACGGCCCAAGTGAACATGATCTTACGGTGAACAGGTGCTCGTGATACTTTCTCATGAATTGCTGAGAAGATTTTTTCGTAGAAGCGAGGTACCGCACTCATTACTGTAGGGCGTACTTCACTCAGAGCATCACGTACTTGCATGGTGTCTTGTAGGTAGCAGTTCGTCGCGCCTTTGTAGAGCACGTAGAACGTCCAAGCACGCTCAAATACATGTGATAACGGAAGGAAACACAAAGACACGTCATCTTCAGTCAAACTTAAACGCTCATCGTGGCCTTCAAGCTGAGCCGAAATGTTCGCGTAATCCAACATAACGCCTTTTGGCTGCCCAGTTGTACCAGAGGTATAAATCAACGTGAGAAGGTCTTCTTCTTGCGCCTGCTCTAAACGAGAAGTGAACTCAAGCTGCTGACTATCATCACCTTTGGCAATGAAATCATCCCACGTCATTGCAAACGCGTGTTCGCCAAGTTCAATGTCATCCGACATCGCAACGATCAGTTCTAGCTGCTGGCATTCGTCAAAGATGCTAACGGCTGCGTCAAATTGAGGTTGCTCACCGACAAACAGCACTTTTACGTCTGCGTTATCGATGATGTAAGCAGACTGTGCTGCTGTGTTGGTTGGGTAGATCGGAACGGTTACGCCACGCAATTGCAACGCTGCAAAATCAGCGATAGTCCATTGTGGCATGTTGTTCGAGAAGATACCGATCTTATCTTGAACGCCCAATCCTTGAGCCAAAAGTGCAAGCGACAAAGCATCCACTTGCTGACCAAATTGCTCCCAAGTAATACCTTGCCATGCGTCGCCTACTTTATGTTTAAGCGCAACACGAGTACCACCCTTCGCAATTTGTTCACGAATACGTTTAACGATATGAAAATCTAACTTGGCCATTCTTTACATTACCTTTTGGCTTACAGGCGTAAGCTATTTGAGCGCACAAGTGTAACCTCGACGCTTAAAAACGCAACTGACCATTATCAAACTTATCATTATTAAGAGAGCACTATCACTAATGAGAGCATAGCTCATGTTTAACTGATGAAGGTTTAATCAACTTAAGTCGCTGTTTCAGCTGTTATTTAGCCGATATAAAAAGACCCCGAGAGACGGCAATCTCTCGGGGCCAAGGAATTGTAAAAATTGATGATTACAAATCCAGTCTGACCAGTTAGTCAGGCTAAAATTTAGGCTTATTTAAGCGCTACAACTTCACCACAAGTGATCATTAGTTGATCACGTAGCCAGATGTGGCCTTTGTCTTTCTCACTTGATTCGTGCCAGCTTAGGTAGCCGCTGATTTCTTTGTTTTCAAATGGGAAATCTAGGATTTGTAGCTGATCGCTGTTTACTGCGTTTTCAGCCATCCAACGTGGTGCGATAGTCACAAGCTCAGACTGGCTTACTACGTATAGTAGGTTGCTTAGGCTTGAACCTTCGTATGCCGCTTGGCAATCAAGTTCACGGTAAGCTTGCTCAGAGAAGCTACGTTGACCATGTACACGTGATAGTTTCGCGTGTTTCTCGTTGATCAGTTGCTCTGCAGATACACCACCTTGAATACGAGGGTGTGTCTTAGATGCAATCACAACTAGCTCATCTTTGAAGATTTCAGTGCTTGAGAAACCTTGGTCATCGAAACGAGCGTAGTCGATTACGAAGTCGATTTCTTGGTAGCGCATGCGCTCAGAAAGAAGACGATCAAATTCCGCATCTAGGTGAAGCTGTACGCTTGGCGCTTGCTCATTGACGTTAGCCATGATGCGAGGTGCAAAACGCATGTCACATGGGCTACAAATCGCTAGCTTAAATAGACGAGTTGAAGACTCAGGTTGGAACACTGAACTTGGTAGTTCGTTGCGAATAAGCTGTAGTGCTTGGCGGATTGGGCCAAACAGTTGACGAGCGCGTTGAGTTGGCTGAATACCACGACCCTGACGCATGAATAGCTCATCATTAAACATTACTTTTAGACGAGCAACCGCGTTACTTACCGCTGGTTGAGACATGCCTAGGTTGTGTGCTGCACGAGTGATGTTTTGCTCTTGCATCACAGCATCAAATACAGTCAATAGGTTTAAATCTACACCACGCAATGTGCTTTCCATACGGTAGCTAGCAATTGCGCTCATCGCGTCTTTTTTATCTAACATGGAGTGCGCCTCTTATGTAATCATCAACTTGGTTCAATGAATTCTTAACGAATAGAATCCCTTTGCGCACAAACGACCGTGGCTGGATTCAAATCATTTTTGAAGGAATAGAAAACCGAATTTGTATTATATTTATCGCCCGGATGTTTCCGGCTTGAACTGTACTATCAACTAATCAATCAAGATTTCGCAACTAGATTGATATTTAATCATTAAATTTTAGCCAATTAGGTATTTAATCGATATTTATCATAACGTTAAGAAAAACATAAAAAAGTATAAAACAATTAAATCAGAGATTTCTGACAACCTATTTAGCAGGTTAATGACAATCTACAGGGGTTACACAATCCATTTGCGGAAATTATTGTTTCCATTTCACTTCAAAAACCAGCATCAATAGTTCGGTTCGCAAAATGCACAAATCAGTTAAAGAGGCAGCGAAATTACCGTGAATAGAAATGATCATAGGGGCATAAAAATGCAGCCAATCAGGTCATGAATGACTGCGAGTGTTCAGTACCAAAAGCGGCTAAAGACTGGATACATAGCTAGGAAAATCGACCTGCTCCCAGAGCTGCTCAGAGAGCTTTTCAGATGTATCCCAAGCCCCTTGCAGTACCCAACTGGCAATCGCTTTTGCTACATCGGGATACTTCACACTTTCTGCTTGTTGTTCCTTTAGCCACTGACGCACTATCGAGATATCGAGATTGTCCATCGAAGTCGCCAGCCCAAGGTCCTCCAAAGTGGCGACATTACTCTGCTGTTCGAATTGCCCAGCTAACGGTTTAAGCAAAAGTTTCTTACCTAACGAAAGTGCCTCTGATGGCAGTTCAAAACCACCATTGGCAATCACACCACTGCAACGCTGCAGATGATGCTGGAAATTGGTATGACATAAAGGTCTCAACTCGATGTTTTCAATTCGCTCACACTCAATCACGTTAGGGTGGTAACAGACGAAAGACTGTTGATTAAAATGAAACAGCAAATCACTGATGTCTTCAATTGACTCAAACGGCAGGTACACCAGAACAAAATCTTCACTGCCTGAGGCATGGTCAAGTGTATGAACAATAGGAGGAAGGATAGGCTGATCAAAGTGATACCAATGCAAGCCTAAGTGATGTCGCGAAGGAGCAAAGTGTTCGATCACGGATTTATCAAACCAACTCGCTCCTTTCAATGGAACTGGGTAGCGAAAAGCATTCTGATGACTGATACCAATACATGGTTTGTTTTGCTTACGTGCCGCCCAAGCAGAGACTGGCTCAAAGTCGTTAATAACCAGATCATAAGAAGAGAGATCAAGATGCTGTACTTCTTTGAAAAACTGAATCAGATTGTTGTTCAGCGCCGTTTTGGTGTAGTTCACTGAGCCCTTTTCTGTGATAAAAGTGAAACCACGCCTTGTCTGGTAATCACCAAATGCTTCCATCGAGAAGTATTTGTCTGGTTCACGGCCTGAGAAGAGAAAGTCCACCTGCACCTCGTGTGCTTTAAATGCCTCACTCATTGCTCGTGCCCGAGCAATATGGCCGTTTCCCGTACCTTGGACACCGTAAAGGATTTTCATCAATTAGCCTCCCACTATGGCTAGCGCAATAGAACCACAAAGGCTGCCTAACAGCGCGCCGATGATAATATCTGTGAAAAAATGCACTCCAAGCAGAATGCGCGAAATACCAATTAGCCCAGCCCAAACAAAAGCAAACGTGCCCAGTTCGGGATAAAAATGATTGATGAGCGTCGCCATCACGAAACCTGCAGCCGTGTGGCCTGAGGGGAGACTGTAGCGATCAGAGGGGGTTATAAACGCAGGAAGCAATGCGCTAAGTTCTTCAGGACGACGGCGTTTAAAACTGTTTTTTAACGCCCAGTAGATTGGCAGCTCTATAGCAAACGCAATGAGTCCAGCGAGCAAGAACCATTGCCCTTGCTGCTTATCAAGAAACCACGCTAGCAGGCCCAGAACCAAGTAGAGATGCCCATCTCCACTGTGTGATACGCCTTTACTGATATTAGCGACTTGTTGATTGAAGCGGTGCTGCAAACACACACTGGAGAATGCCAAATCGAATTTAGCAATACTTGCTATTGGTTGGGTTATTGTCTCTAAAGCTCGCATGTAACTGTCCTTTACTTTGACAACGACTTTGTATGAAAAGTAGGCGTTGAAAGTGACAACTACATGACGGGAACTTGGACAATTAATGACAACGGCCAAGGATAGGGAGAAGAGAAGAAAAAGGGGACAAAATAGCTTTATTGAAAAGCTCGGCGATAACTGAATTATCGACCGAACTTTTCACCCTAGGGTGTTATCTATGATTTGTCGTTAGGACGGGTTGGCATTCGCCACTGGCACATCGATATACCAGACTTTGCGTTGCTTTCGACAAGCTCTCAGCGCGCCCTTCGTGATGTGACCATCTTTGGTCAACTCGTAGCTCAGGTCACGGCAAGTGTAACTACCGAACAACTCATTATCTTTGGATTTCTCTGCCGATGGAGCCTCACTACTTAGCAAAGGGTTCGGCTTGATGGAAAGAATATCGCGATTTACGACGTTGCTGCGCGCATAGTCTTTGTGTACATAACCGCGGATCATGCCTTTTTGTTCAACCAAGAGCCAAGGTTCACCTTCCACTTTCGCTAAGGCATTAAACACTTCCCCTTTGCTTAACTCCCCCAACTTCTCTCCTTGTAAGTTCGGTTCAGCGCGCAAGTTGAGTGTGGTTTTAGAACGATAGGACACATCCATAAATTCAAGTGTACTGGAGGTATCCACCCCCTCGACAACCGGGCGACTCACTTCAGCCTCTTTCCATTGATTTGGCTGCACGCGAATCTTCCACCAGGTGTAAGTGTCGGGATCTTTGCCTTTAAACTTATCACGGTTATCTGATTCCAATGCCACCAGCATCTGGTTCAAAAACGACTCTCGACCATCTTCACTCAAATACTGATCCATCTGATGATTGATCGCCATAACACTTTTTGCATGGTCATCTTTCATCACAGAAGAAGTCGTTTGTGTCGGTGCTCCAAACTGCAACAGCTGGCAACCAGACAAAGAGATCACCGCTAAAGCCAGAGCAGAACGTCCAAATTGTTTTGCCAAATTCATTAATCCCTAACCTGTTTGTACTAAAACTCTACAAATGCAACCGCTCTACTATAAAACGCTCTGATAGAAAGATACCAACCAATTGATCCCTTTGTGTGATAGCTCGCAAAGCATGCGGTATAAAACCGTCCTCTCCAGCGCTCTTCTCATCATTAAGACACCAGCCCCACGGCTTTGGTAGCATTTAACAAGCCAATGAGATCAAAAAAAGCGGCGACCAAAGTAACCGCTTTCCGACTCGTTAGTGATTGGTTGAAGTTCGGTTCCAAACCTCGGTTGACCAAGTATTGTTGCTTCGCTCTCTCTGCACAATACCCTTACTATCGTAGCTATCGACCTGTCGTTGCCACTCGGTCATATCGTCTAGTTTTGTGCCTGATTCATCGAAGTATTCCGATGTACTGTAGCTAAACTGCTGACATACCTCAGCTTGATACTGCTGTCCGTCCACATCGTAATTGATCGTTTTCTTACCTGCGTAGGTTTGGCTGTACATCACCTTACCAGAGCGCCAATCCACCAACTGATCACCATCGACGTCACTGCCGTACTGGGTAGAGGGATCGTGGATAGAAAACTGACTGTAAGTCACATTCGGAATTCGATAGTAAGCATTCTCACTCCAGCCTAGGGTTTCAGTTGTTCTAGAACCCCACTTGATATCAACATCGCTGTTTGGTTCATAGCCTTCAATACCCAGCCAATCCCCATTCTGCGCAATATGATAATGCTCAGTGAACCATGGTGAGCCATCTAGTAGCGTCGCAAACAATTGCTCTAAACGAACGCTCATATCGTGCCACTGGTAATTTTCATTCGCTAACAGGTGCCACTCATAGTTCGCTTCCTGTTCCACATACTCACTAAACTCATTGAAACGCGAACGGGTCATGCGGTAGGAGTTAACATCACCGGTTTGAGCAACATACTCCCCTCCTTCTAGCGATGCTAAACACTGCTCGAATGTCACAAACTCACCTTCAGGAACTCGGGAGAGCATTGGGTCTTTACCATAAGCTTTATTATCGATTGTGAAGCCTTCTAGCTGCTTGACGTAGTTGCTCCAGCCCCAAACAGGTGTCACTTTTTCCTCGTCTGCATACTCCATATACGAACGTTCACTTTTCACTACCAGATTTTGGCTAGCGGTGTAGTTTGTCGCTGTCTCTGAAATATATACTGGTGCAGGCTCGTTGCTACCATCATTGTCTACAAAGGCATAGTTGCCCTCATGCCCTGAAACACACACTTCAACGAGAGTGCCATCCACATTTAAAATGTCTTTTCCTTGGTAGAACAACGTGGTGGCGTTTTGATTAAAGGTTGGAGACTCGGCATCGGTGTTCCATTTATGGATACGAGTGTAATCAACAACAAGTGGGGTATTGAGTGTCACGTCGTGGTCTTGCTGAATCGTAGGGACAAAACCCCACCAGCGATAGTAGGTATCATGAAAGCCGTAAGACATACCACTTACCGCATCGGTATACTCTAACTCTGCAATCGGATCCCATTCGCTGACAGCACCACCTAAATCAGGCGTCACTTGGGTAACATGGAAGGTTCGATCCGATAGCAATCCATTAGGTAACCCTGATTGCTGGCCAAGTAAGATTTCTGTTTGAGAAAACTGTTGGGTATCGCCATTGTTCATTTCACGCGTAATGGAATAAAGCTTACTGTCTCTCGTTTCATCGACCGGAACTGTGGCAAACTGACCTTCCGGTAAAGAGGCAATACACTGCGCTAGAGTGTTGGGGACATTTAGAGCCTCGAGAGGCTGATTGTCTTCGTTATCTAAGTAACCGTCTCCATCATCATCATTGTCTGCATTGTTGCCAATACCATCCCCATCGGTATCAAGCGTTTCCGTCGGGTCGTTTGGCAAGGCATCAGCATTATCGCCTACACCATCTTTATCACTGTCTTTAGATTCTGACGCATCATTTGGGAAAGCATCGCTGTTGTCGCCGACACCGTCTTTATCGCTGTCTTTAGACTCTGTAGCATCACTTGGAAACGCATCGCTGTTGTCACCGACGCCATCTTTATCGCTGTCTTTAGACTCTGTAGCATCACTTGGGAACGCATCGCTGTTGTCGCCGACGCCATCTTTATCGCTATCTTTAGATTCTGATGCATCAGTTGGGAAAGCATCACTATTGTTGCCGACACCGTCTTTATCGCTGTCTTTAGACTCTGTAGCATCACTTGGGAAGACATCACTGTTGTCGCCAACACCATCTTTGTCGCTGTCTTTGGATTCAGATGCATCATTTGGGAAAACATCGCTATTGTCGCCAACACCGTCTTTATCGCTGTCTTTGGACTCTAATGGATCATTTGGAAATGCATCGCTGTTGTCACCAATGCCATCCTTATCACTGTCTTCCGATTCCGATGCATCAGTCGGGAAGACATCACTGTTATCTCCGACACCATCTTTATCGCTGTCTTTTGTTTCTGAGGGATCGTTAGGGAAAGCATCAGCATTATCACCAACGGTGTCTTTATCTGTGTCCTTGCTCTCACTTGGGTCGAGAGGGAAAAGATCTTGGTTATCCCCTACCTGATCGCCGTCACTGTCGTACCATTCAGCATCATCATTAGGAAAAGCATCAAGCGCATCAATAATAAGATCGCCATCACTGTCATGAGTGGAAACCAGCGTCAACTCATTCGTTTCAGGATCTTTAATGACGATATGATCATCAGCAGCATTCTCAACCAAAAGGTTCACTTGCTCAGAATCTGCGATAATGTTTTGGGCTTGTTCAAGCTCTTGAACAGAATCAGGCATCGCGCCAGAAGCGACTAGAGAGACCGCACTTTTTTGTACTTTCTTTGCCTCTTCAGTTTGAGTTGCAATATAGTCAGCAACTACCACGCTTTCACTCACCCCAAGTGCTTTCGCTACTTCACTCACTGCTTGTTGGTAAGCATCCGTTTCGCCAGCCTTAGTGCGCACTTTGGCTTCAATCAACGTCGTTAATGGCGTCACAACCTTACCTTGATAGGCGGTCATAAGTAGATCGTGAGCAAGGGGTTTTCCATGATCTAAATCGATCGCCACACCCGCTTCAGCATAGGTAATGAGCTGATAGTTATTAATGTCATCAATTTGAGTGAGATCCAGAGACACCGCGCCAGTTTCATCGGTGGTACCACTCACTTCCCCATCTTCCAAAATGTAGTTAACGCTGTCTTTTCTCTCTAACCACACTTTCGCATTTTGAATGTAACCATCAATCACCTTAACGGTTAACACATTGTCGGTAACTGGTGGCGGATTAGAATCACCACCACAGGCAGATAGAACCAAAGTACTGCTGATCGCCAATGCAACTCGGGATTTATAGAACATAACTCACCATCCTTGATTAATTTGCCCTCCATTTTAAATCTCTCTTTACTAGCTGAAATCTATTCACCCAACTAATAATAAGATCTCAATCGAAAACAATAGAGAAACATCTGGCAACTATAACTTGGCAAAACATATAGTTACATTTGGTATTAAAGAGCAATAACCGTCTATATTAAAAGCTATTGTGAGACTCACGATCCTCACCCTCTGAACGAAATAAAAACGATTCATGCTGCGAATACTGACCAACACCTGAGCCGCCTAAGAAAGTCATTAACAGAAATCCACTCATCCGATATGAATAAAAAATCGACTTTAGGGTTGACGTGCTCCATTGAGTGCGGTACTAATTTGTTAACTTAATTTTGTGGAATGCTTAACAACTATGTCAGCACGTTTTTCTATCCTGCTTAGCCTCCTCCTTATCGTGACCAATTCGCGCGGGTAGGCTGTGGAAGAAAAATAACCACACCAATTTCTAAGAAACCCGCATGCAAATGCGGGTTTTTTTATATCTAAATACCGGAAGTAAACGATTAAATTGCACGAAAAGTGCAGAAATCATGAAGGAAGCAAACATGAACGATCAGGTCATTATATTCGACACCACATTGCGTGATGGCGAACAAGCGTTGTCAGCAAGCTTGACGGTTAAAGAAAAACTGCAGATTGCCTATGCGCTGGAAAGGCTAGGCGTTGATGTTATCGAAGCGGGTTTTCCTGTTTCTTCTCCGGGTGATTTCGAGTCCGTACAAACCATCGCAAAACACATTAAAAACAGCCGAGTTTGTGCCCTTTCGCGTGCCGTTGCGAAAGACATCGATGCTGCCGCTGAAGCGCTAAAAGTCGCGGACGCATTCCGAATCCACACTTTCATCTCGACCTCGACTGTTCATGTTCAAGACAAACTGCGCCGCAGCTACGACGATGTTGTAGAAATGGGCGTGAAAGCCGTAAAACACGCACGTAACTACACCGATGACGTTGAGTTTTCTTGTGAAGATGCTGGTCGCACCCCTATCGATAACCTATGTCGAATGGTTGAAGCGGCTATCGATGCTGGCGCAAGCACCATCAATATCCCAGATACCGTTGGCTACACAGTACCAAGTGAATTTGGCGGCATCATTGAGACCCTATTCAACCGCGTACCAAACATCGACAAAGCGATCATCTCTGTTCACTGTCACGATGACTTGGGTATGTCTGTTGCCAACTCTATCGCAGCCGTGCAAGCGGGTGCTCGTCAGGTAGAAGGGACTATCAACGGCATCGGTGAGCGTGCGGGTAACTGTTCCCTTGAAGAAATCGCGATGATCCTAAAAACCCGCCAAGAATTTATGGGCGTGCACACCGGTCTAAAACACGACGAAATCCACCGTACCAGCAAGTTGGTCAGCCAGCTTTGTAACATGCCAATCCAGAGCAACAAAGCTATCGTTGGTGCTAACGCGTTCAGCCACTCTTCAGGCATTCACCAAGATGGCATGCTAAAGAACAAGAACACTTACGAGATCATGACGCCTGAGTCGATTGGCCTAAAGAACCAAGCATTGAATCTAACCAGTCGCAGTGGCCGCGCTGCGGTTAAGAGTCACATGGACGCAATGGGCTACAAAGAAGAAGAGTACAACCTAGATGCGTTGTACGAGGACTTCTTGAAGCTTGCTGACCGCAAAGGTCAGGTGTTCGACTACGATCTAGAAGCGCTAATGCACTTCTCGAACTTGCGCGAAGAAGACGACTTCTACAAGCTGAACTACCTAAGCGTGCAATCTGGCAGCGTAATGGCAACCACCAGCGTCAAAATGCAATGTGGCGATGAAGAAATGTGTGAAGCTGCCGTCGGTAATGGCCCAGTTGATGCGCTATACCAATGTATCTACCGCGTGACCGGTTACGAGATCGTCCTAGACAAGTTCGACCTAACGGCAAAAGGCGAAGGTGAAGATGGCCTGGGCCAAGCAGATATCATCGCCAACTACAAAGGTCGTAAGTACCACGGTACCGGCGTTTCTACCGATATCGTAGAAGCATCTGGCCAAGCGCTATTACACGTTATCAATAGCATTCATCGTGCCGATAAGATTGAAGAGATGAAGCAAAAGAGAATTGCGACGGTTTAATCATTAATTCAAGGAGCTTGAGTCCCGCAACGCAGGCTCCAACCAAATTCGTTTTAGACAAGCTCAAAAAATTTAAAGGATTAACATGACAGACAAATCATACAAAATTGCCGTTTTACCAGGCGACGGCATCGGCCCAGAAGTAATGGCGCAAGCACATAAAGTGTTGGATGCAATCGAAAAGAAGCACGGCATTGCGTTTGAGCGTGACGAGCACGATGTAGGTGGTATCGCGATCGATAATCACGGTTGCCCACTTCCAGAAAGCACCGTGAAAGCGTGTGAAGAGTCTGATGCAGTCCTATTCGGCTCAGTTGGCGGTCCTAAGTGGGAACACTTGCCACCAAATGACCAACCTGAACGCGGTGCCCTACTACCACTACGCAAGCACTTCCAACTGTTCTGTAATCTACGCCCAGCACAAATTCACTCAGGCCTTGAAGCTTTCTCACCACTACGCGCAGACATCTCAGGTCGCGGCTTTGATATCGTTGTTGTTCGTGAACTAACAGGCGGTATCTATTTCGGCCAACCAAAAGGTCGTGAAGGTGAAGGTCCAACAGAGAAAGCGTTCGACACTGAGGTGTACCACCGTTACGAAATCGAACGTATTGCAAAAATCGCTTTTGAGTCTGCTCGCCTACGTCGTAAGAAAGTGTGCTCTATCGACAAAGCGAACGTTCTACAAAGCTCTATCCTATGGCGTGAAGTGGTCGAAGAAATCGCAAAAGACTACCCAGATGTTGAGTTGTCACACATGTACATTGATAACGCAACCATGCAGCTTATCAAAGATCCTGCACAGTTCGACGTAATGCTATGTTCAAACATCTTCGGCGACATCATTTCTGATGAGTGCGCGATGATCACTGGCTCTATGGGTATGCTGCCATCAGCAAGCCTAAACGAAAGCAAATTCGGTCTGTACGAGCCAGCAGGCGGCAGTGCACCAGATATCGCAGGTAAGAACATCGCTAACCCAGTGGCGCAAATCCTATCTGCTGCACTGATGCTGCGTTACAGCCTAGGTGAAGAAACGGCGGCACAAGACATTGAAGCAGCAGTGTCAAAAGCACTATCAGCGGGTGAGCTAACGGGCGATCTTGCTGGTGACAACCCTGCACTTACAACATCTGAGATGGGCGATAAGATCGCTGAATACATCTTAAACTCATAATACAAAACAGATTCATAATAAATACTAAATCCTCGGTCAACCAATGGCTTTCCTCTAAGTCATTGGTGCAATAGCAAGGCAGCAAGCCCATTTATATTAAGGCGTTTAGTTCGCTAAATAACTGGATAAATGGGTGTCGCTAACGCAGTTATTGCGGCAAAGGCGACGAGGAAAGGAAGCAAACAATGGGCAAAACATTATACGAAAAAGTCTACGACGCACACGTTGCCGTCGCAGCAGAAGGGGAAAACCCAATCTTGTACATCGACCGTCACTTGGTACATGAAGTGACATCTCCGCAGGCTTTCGACGGTTTGCGTGAAAAAGGTCGTAAAGTGCGTCAGGTCAGCAAAACTTTTGCCACCATGGACCACAACGTTTCTACAACAACCAAAGACATCAACGCATCCGGTGAGATGGCACGTATCCAGATGGAAACGCTATCGAAAAACTGTGAAGAGTTTGGTGTTACGCTTTACGACATCAACCACAAATACCAAGGTATTGTCCACGTTATGGGCCCAGAGCTTGGTATTACCCTACCGGGTATGACGATTGTTTGTGGTGACTCGCACACGGCTACACACGGTGCATTCGGCTCTCTTGCTTTTGGTATTGGTACATCTGAAGTTGAGCACGTATTAGCAACTCAAACGCTAAAACAAGCGCGCACTAAAACGATGAAGATCGAAGTGAAAGGCAAAGTGGCTCCGGGCATCACCGCTAAAGATATCGTGCTAGCGATCATCGGTGAAACCACAGCTGCTGGCGGTACAGGTTACGTGGTTGAATTCTGTGGTGAAGCGATCACCGACCTTTCAATGGAAGGCCGCATGACCGTATGCAACATGGCGATTGAGCTAGGTGCGAAAGCCGGTTTGATTGCACCAGATGAAACCACATTCGAATACATTAAAGGCCGTAAATTCTCACCTCAAGGTGCGGACTTTGATGCAGCAGTAGAATACTGGAAGACATTAAAAACTGACGATGATGCTCAGTTTGATGCGGTCGTGACGCTAAACGCAGCAGATATCAAACCACAAGTCACTTGGGGTACTAACCCTGGCCAAGTTATCGCGGTAGACCAGCCGATCCCAGCACCAGAAAGTTTTGCGGACCCAGTAGAAAAAGCCTCGGCAGAAAAAGCATTGGCTTACATGGGTCTAGAAGCGGGCAAGTCATTGTCTGATTACAACGTCGATAAAGTCTTCGTTGGTTCTTGTACTAACTCACGTATCGAAGACATGCGCGCAGCCGCTGAAGTAGCGAAAGGTCGCAAAGTCGCGTCTCACGTTCAAGCGCTCATCGTTCCTGGCTCTGAGCAAGTAAAAGCGCAGGCAGAAGCGGAAGGCTTGGACGTTATCTTTAAAGAAGCGGGCTTTGAGTGGCGCCTACCAGGTTGTTCAATGTGTCTAGCAATGAACAACGACCGTTTGGGTCCACATGAACGTTGTGCGTCTACTTCCAACCGTAACTTTGAAGGCCGCCAAGGTCGTGATGGCCGTACCCATTTGGTTAGCCCTGCGATGGCAGCGGCGGCAGCAATTGCTGGTCACTTTGTAGATATTCGTGAACTAGACTAAGGAGCACACAAATGTCAGGCTTTAAACAACACACAGGTTTAGTTGTTCCTCTAGATGCAGCGAACGTTGATACTGATGCCATCATTCCAAAACAGTTCCTGCAAAAGGTCTCTCGCCTAGGTTTTGGTAAGCACCTATTCCATGACTGGCGCTTCCTAGACGATGCTGGCGAACAACCGAACCCAGAGTTCGTGATGAACGCTCCTCGCTACCAAGGCGCTTCTATCTTGCTAGCGCGTGAAAACTTCGGTTGTGGTTCTTCTCGTGAGCACGCACCGTGGGCACTAGCGGATTACGGCATCAAAGCGATGATCGCACCAAGCTTTGCCGATATTTTTTACGGCAACTCCATCAACAACCAGATGGTACCTGTTCGCCTTACAGAACAAGAAGTGGATGAAATATTCCAATTTGTTGAGGCTAACGAAGGCGCTGAAGTGGAAGTGGACTTAGAAGCTAATGTCGTTCGTGCTAATGGCAAAGAGTACAGCTTTGAAATCGACTCATTCCGTCGTCACTGCCTGCTAAACGGTTTGGACAATATCGGTCTTACCCTTCAACACGAAGACAAGATTGCCGAGTACGAGGCGAATATCCCAAGCTTCTTGAGCTAATTCAAATCGTAATTGAAGCAAATACAAGGTTGGCATTGGCCAGCCTTTTTTCTTTTATTTTCATTACCTCAGAAAGAAACTACTTCTTCTACAGGTCTACACTATCAACAAGGTTTAACCCAAAGGTTCAATTATGAAGCGTATATTATTGATATTGTGTGCCCTCGTCTCTTTCTCCGCTTTTTCTGCGCCGAAATCCGATTTGTGGCCGTATTGGAAGCAATCGAATCAAGCCAACAAAACACAAATTTCTCACCAAGAATGGCAACAACTATTAGACCGCTATTTGGTTGAGCAGGATGAAAACACGTTATTTCGCTATAACCAAGTTTCAGCAACGGATAAAGCGAAGTTAAAACAGTACATCCAACGCTTAGCCAAACTCGATCCCCTACAATACAATCAAGCAGAGCAATACGCGTATTGGGTTAACCTTTATAACGCCATCACCGTTGACCTAATTTTGGATAACTACCCTGTTAAATCCATTACGAAACTAGGCGGGCTATTTAGCTTTGGACCTTGGGGAGACGAAGTTGTGGTGGTGAATGGTAAAGATTTGACTTTAAACGACATTGAACATCGTATTTTGCGTCCAATTTGGCAAGATCCGAGAACACACTATGCAGTGAATTGTGCAAGCTTGGGATGTCCAAATTTACAAACTCAAGCTTTCACCGCTGAAAACACGCAGGCGCTACTCGACTCTGCAGCCAAAACATTTATTAACAGTAGTAAAGGTGTATCAATTAAAGGTAATTCAGCGCAGCTTTCTTCCATTTATGACTGGTTTGCTGAAGATTTTGGCGGTGAGGAACAAGTATTTAATCACATTGCTCAATATGCACCGCAATACCAAGGCTTTTCTGGAAAAGTAAAATACGAATACGATTGGAATCTAAATCAAGCCAATTAATGGGGACTGGTAGGTCTATGCGCTTTTGGATCATGCTAACCCGAAAGCTCGAAACCATCACCAAACCAAAGACCAGACAGAAACTAAAAAAGGGCACTAGGTGCCCTTTTTTATTGAGATTTGATGAGAATACGCGCTTATTTAAAGCCCTTCACCTTTTTGATCAGATCGTACGCGTTTTGAATTTCCTGCGACTTTTCTTTCGCGACGTTCATCATCTCTGGTGGTAGACCTTTTGCCATCAATTTATCTGGGTGATGCTCGTTCATCAATTTACGGTAAGCACGCTTCACTGTTTTGCCGTCTGCATCTGAAGACACATCCAGAATTTTATAAGCATCCGCCAGTTGATCCGCTTGCGAAGCTTGTTGCCAACCTGAACCTGATGACTGGTACTGGCCTTGATGTTGTCCTTGGAATCCACCCTGACTTTGGAAACGGAACGCCGCTTCTTGCATGTGCAGACGACGCTCTAGTTGCTCCGAAGAAAACCCGAGGCCACGTGCAATTTTATGTAGTACATTTCGCTCACTTGGATGAATCGAACCGTCAGCAAAGGCTGCCGAGATCTGCAGCTCTAAGAAGAACTGCAATAAATCGAAACGACCGCCTGAAGATATCTTTACACGTACCAACACATCATCTAGAGGGAAGCCACTTTCTTTCCCTTCACGAAACGCGTCTTGTGCTGCGCGGCGCTGGTCGCCATGAAGACTCATGCGGTCCATCATCGCTGATGCTAATTGAATCTCTTCTTTAGTCACTTGACCTTTGGCTTTTGCTAGGTGGCCCATTACCGCAAACGCCGCTTTGAAGAACTCTTCTTGCCTCTGTGCTTGGCTAGGCCCTTTACCGAAACCTCCTGTAGAAAATCCAGCTTGGCTTAAACGACGCGCTTTATCGAATTGGTGACCGATAAATAGGCCAAACAATAAACCGAATGGGCCACCGAGTAACAAGCCAAAAAAGGCACCCAAAATTTTGCCAAAAATATGCATTATGTGTTCTCTATCAATGAATTTTTATCGACGACGGCGGTCTTATAGTGCCGGACGCAACGATTTCCTTTATGATAATGGAATTAGTTTTTTTATGATCAGGCTATTTCGCCTGCTTATCTTTGCAGCTATTTTATATCGGCATTATGCCACAGCGAATCCATGCTCTGGGATAATTGCAAACTATAGTTGATTCATTTGGCTATAACGCGAGGGTACAACAAGCCCTATAGCCATCGAGTAGCAGTGACACAGGAAAGTTCAATTCAATGCAACATTTCTCCCGCACATGTTTAGCGGCCTCTATCAGCACCGCCTTGTTTGTACCTACCACTCAAGCTGAAGCGAATATCAATGATAGTGTGCAGGAAATGCCCACCACAGATCAATGTTTGGTCGAAACAAGTGGTGAGGAGGACGCGCTTAACTCTGAAGTCGTCGTACAAGCAGACCGCTTACAAGCCATCAATGGCGACAAAGCTCAGTACTCTGGCAACGTTGAAGTCACGCAAGGCCCGAAGAAAATCACCGCGGATAGCGTAACACTTCACCAGCAAGACAACGTGGTTGTGGCCGAAGGTAACGTGACCTTCAACGATGGTAAAGTGAAAGCACGCTCTGACCGTGTGACCAACGACATCAACCAAGATACCTTCTCACTCGAAAACACCGATTATCAGTTCCTTTGCCAACAAGGTCGAGGTACAGCGGCATACATCGCGCGTACTGGTCAGTCAGTGTATGAGTTAGAAGATGGTTCGATTACCTCTTGTCCTCAGGGCGATAACGCTTGGCGCTTAGTTGCATCAGGCATCGATGTCGACCAAGACGAAGAGACAGCAACCCTGCACCACCCGCGTTTCGAAATATTGGATGTGCCAGTTTTCTACGTACCGTATATGACCATGCCAATTGGCGACACGCGTAAAACGGGTTTCCTATTCCCGTCTATGTCGTATGGCTCTAGTGATGGCATGGAGGTTGAGCTTCCATTTTACTGGAATATCGCGCCACAGTACGACATGACGATTACACCTATGTACATGCAAAAGCGTGGTAATAAGCTGGATACTGATTTTCGCTACCTAACCGATGGTTGGGGTGACGGTGAGATCAAAGGCGAGTACATGGGCAGCGACAAAAAGTACTTTGATGAGTCGCGCTGGGGTTACCAATTTAAACACGACGGTATTATCAACAAACAATGGGTGGTCAGCCTTGATTACTCCAAAGTGAGTGATATCGACTACTTCCGAGATCTAGATTCCGACATTGGTAACCGTGAAGATGGCCAACTGCTCCAAGAAGGTGAAGTGAAATATCGCTCAAACTTCTGGGATGCATCATTACGTGTCCGTGACTTCCAAATCCTACTAGAAGAAGACAACCAGCCATACCGTCTTCTACCTGAACTTGAGTTGAACTACTACACGCCACTGTGGGGTAACTACGTAAACTTCGATGTGAAGAGCCAACTTAGCCGCTTCGATACCGATGATACTGCGAAGCCAGATGCAACCCGTGTTCACGTCGAGCCAGGCATTACTATTCCTCTATCGAGCTCTTGGGCAACTTGGACTACAGAAGCTCGCGTCTTGTCAACATACTACTCGCAAGACATAGAAGGACTGACTGATCCAGACCTACGTAATACACTGGATGAAAACGTGTCACGTGTCATTCCAGAATTCCGTACCCATGCGCGTATGTACCTCGAGCGTGATACAAGTTGGATTGAAGGCTATACCCAAACACTTGAGCCACAGTTGCAATACTTGTATGTGCCAGATGAAGACCAAAGTAACATTTACAACTACGACACCACCTTGCTGCAAACCGACTACTACGGTCTATTCCGCAGCCGTAAATACAGTGGTATCGACAAGATCGCTTCTGCAAACCAGTTAAGCTACGGTGCAAGTACTCGTTTCTTCGATGATGATTACAAAGAGCGATTGAACGTTTCGTTTGGTCAGCTCTACTACTTCGACAAGAAGACTAAGCTCAGCAATAACCCAAGCATGCCCGATGAAACGTCAAACTACTCGTCATGGGCAATTGAAACCGATTTCAACTACAACGATTACCTGTTCTACCACGGTGGTCTCCAGTACGACATCGACTTGAGCTCAATGCAACTGGCAAACAGCACCTTGGAATACCAATTTAACGGCGGTTTTATTCAAGGTAACTACCGCTACGTAACGCGTGAGTACATCGAAGATACGATCATTGTCGAAAACCTAGATACGATCACTCGTAAAGGCATTTCACAAGCGGGTATCGTAGCGGCATACGAGTTCAACCCGAGCTGGTCTGCAAGCGGTCAGTACTACTACGACCTAAATGAAAATATTGATATGGAATGGCTAGCCAGCTTGCGCTACCAATCAGATTGTTGGTACTTCGGTCTAACCTACTCAAACCAACTATTGGGCTGGGATGAAAAAGCGATCGGTAGCGATGGTTCATCACCGAAATACGAAAATAACATCAGTGTTAACTTCGGTATTCAGGGGTTTGCAACCAACCAACGTGCAGATACCGCCGCGAAAGAACTTGATGGCTCAGACAATGCGATCAAATACGGTCGACCATTCTATTTGAACAATTAATCAAATTAAGCGTCTTACCTATAACAAGACGCTTAATCACTATTACTGACGGAATTTTTAATGAAAATTTGGAAATCACTCTTATTCACCACCCTACTTTCTTGTGGTGTAACAGCAGCGCCAGTAGAGCTTGATAAGGTTGCAGTCATCGTAAACGATGGTGTGATTCTGCAAAGCGACATCGATACCGCGATGAAAACGCTTCAAGCAAACGCTCGCCAAAGTGGCAAGAGTCTACCTTCAGCAAGCGTGCTGAAAGACCAAGTGGTAGAAAAGCTTATTATCGACACGCTTCAAGGCCAAGAAGCTGAGCGCATCGGTGTACGTATCGATGATAACCGCCTTAATCAAGCGATTGCAGAGATTGCTCGCAACAACAACCAAAGCGTGGAACAGTTGGCAGCCTCTGTACAAGCAGAAGGTCTAAGCTACTCTGAATTCCGCGAACAGATTCGTAAAGAAATTGCCGCTTCTGAAGCGCGTAATGCACTGGTTCGTCGTCGTATCAACATTCTTCCTGCTGAGGTAGATAGCCTTGCAGACCAGTTGGCGAAAGAAACTAACGCAACCGTTCAATACAAGATTGGCCATATCCAACTTCGTTTCTCTGACGACAAAGACAAGTCAGAAGTCGAAGCAGAAGCTAATGCATTGGTTAAGAAACTCAAAGACGGTGCAGATTTCTCTGAAATGGCGTACACCTACTCAAAAGGCCCGAAGGCACTACAAGGTGGTGATTGGGGTTGGATGCGTAAAGAAGAAATGCCGACCATCTTTGCTGACCAAATCAAGATGCAGAACAAAGGCAGTATCATTGGCCCATTCCGCAGCGGTATCGGTTTCCACATCCTAAAAATTGAAGATGTGAAAGGTCTTGAGACGGTAGCGGTCACAGAGGTAAATGCTCGCCATATCCTTATCAAACCAACCGTTATCTTAAGTGACGACGGTGCGAAGAAAGAACTAAACGAGTTCATCCGTCGCATCAAAGCAGGTGAGGCGACCTTTGGCCAATTGGCAACACAATACAGCCAAGACCCAGGTTCAGCCGCTCAAAATGGTGAACTGGGTTACCAAACACCTGACTTATACGTACCAGAATTTAAACACCAAGTAGAAACACTACCAGTAGGCTCAATCAGTGCACCGTTCAAAACCGTACACGGTTGGCACATTGTTGAAGTACTAGACCGCCGTCAAGTTGACCGCACAGACTCAGCAATGAAGAACAAAGCTTACCGCATTCTATTTAACCGTAAGTTTAATGAAGAAGCTGGCGCATGGATGCAAGAGCTACGCGCAAGCGCATTCGTTGAAATCGTGGATGACAATGATGGCAACTAATTCGATTCGTAGAATCGTCGTGACCGCAGGGGAACCTGCGGGCATCGGCCCGGATTTGGTACTGGCCCTATCTAAGGAAGACTGGGCGCACCAAATTGTCGTATGCGCAGACAAAAATGTATTGGCAGAAAGAGCCAATCAACTTGGCATAAACGTTCAACTGTTTGATTACAATCCAGAAGAAGCACCCAAAGCGCAACAAGCTGGCACCTTAATCATAGACCACATCGAAATCGCAGAGACTGCGGTAGCTGGTCAACTTAATGAAGCCAACGGCCACTACGTGTTAAAAACACTAGAAAGAGCCGCTTTGGGCTGTATGAATGATGAATTTGATGCTATTGTCACCGGCCCTGTGCATAAGGGGGTGATAAATCGCTCAGGTGTAGCGTTCAGTGGACATACTGAGTTCTTCGCCGAGAAGTCCAACACACCGTTGGTCGTGATGATGCTAGCCACCGAAGGCCTGCGAGTTGCTCTAGTAACAACGCATATCCCTTTGGCTTACGTATCTAAAGCCGTCACGGAAGAGCGATTAGAAAAAATCATCGATATTCTTCATAAAGATCTTGTAGAAAAATTTGCCATCTCGCAGCCAAACATCTATGTTTGCGGGCTAAATCCACATGCGGGAGAAGATGGCTGTTTGGGTCGCGAAGAGATCGAGACCATCACTCCGACATTGGAAAAGATTCGACAAGAAAAAGGAATCAATCTGATCGGCCCATTGCCGGCAGACACCATTTTCAATGAAAAGTATTTAAACGATGCTGATGCTGTTTTAGGTATGTACCACGATCAAGTGTTGCCAGTATTAAAATACAAAGGCTTTGGTCGTTCAGTAAACATTACGCTTGGTCTACCATTTATAAGAACCTCGGTGGATCACGGTACTGCATTAGAGCTGGCAGGGACAGGTCAAGCGGATACAGGGAGCTTCCGAACAGCGCTCACGCATGCGATAGAATTGGTAGAGAAGAAACAATGAGAAATGATGTCCATTTAGGACACAAAGCGCGTAAACGTTTTGGTCAAAACTTCCTGAACGATCCATACATTATTGACGGTATCGTATCAGCAATTAACCCAAGACCAGGTCAAAACCTTGTTGAGATCGGCCCGGGCCTTGGTGCAATTACCGAACCTGTTGGCCGCGAAGTCGATAAGTTCACGGTTATCGAGTTAGACCGAGATCTAGCAGAGCGTCTACGCAACCACCCAGAATTGGCTGACAAGCTTACAATTCATGAAGGCGATGCAATGCGCTTTGACTTCACTCAGTTGGTGAAGCCAAACAACAAGCTACGTATCTTCGGTAACTTGCCATACAACATCTCTACACCATTGATGTTCCACTTATTTGAATTCCATAAAGACATTCAAGACATGCACTTTATGCTTCAAAAAGAAGTGGTAAATCGTTTGGCAGCAGGTCCTGGAAGCAAAGCTTACGGCCGCCTAACGGTTATGGCTCAATACTACTGTAAAGTTGTGCCTGTACTAGAAGTACCGCCAACGGCGTTTGTTCCGCCACCAAAAGTAGACTCTGCTGTTGTTCGTCTTGTGCCTTACGAAGAACTGCCACATCCTGCAAAAGATTTGCGTTTGCTGGAGCGAGTATGTCGTGAAGGCTTTAACCAACGCCGCAAAACAGTACGTAACTGTTACAAAGCACTGATCAGTGCAGAAGTGTTGGAAGAGCTAGGTGTAAACCCAAGCATGCGTCCAGAGAACCTGACGCTACAACAATTCGTCGCCATGGCGAACTGGCTCGCGGATAACCCGCAGCACTAAGAACTCAAACGATAAGCCAAACCCCTGCCGGTTTGGCTTATTATTATTGGGATATTACGTTTCTCGAGGAGTGCACATGGACGTCATTCAACCTTGCATCAAAATCCAAGTTCATACCAAATACATTGAAGAACAGTCCAACCCAGAACTGCAGCGATACGTCTTCGCTTATATCATCACAATAAAAAACCTCAGCCAACAAACTGTCCAACTAGTTAGCCGTCGCTGGTTAATCACCGATTCAAACGGTAAGCAAATGACGGTAGAAGGTGAAGGTGTTGTTGGTCAACAGCCGTTTATTCCAGGTAATGACGAATACACATACAGCAGCGGAACTGCGCTTGAAACACCGGTTGGCGTTATGCAAGGACACTACATTCTGCTGGATGAAAAGGGCAATGAATTTATCACCGAGATCGACCCGTTCCGTTTGGCGATACCAAACGTGTTAAATTAATCAGGAGACTCAGTGGCTACCTATATTGTTGGTGATATCCAAGGCTGTTTTGATGAACTGCAACAACTGCTAGAGCAAGTCAATTTTTCTGCGCCACATGACCAACTTTGGTTGGCTGGCGACCTTGTCGCTCGAGGGCCTAAGTCTCTAGAGACATTGCGTTTTGTTAAGTCTCTTGGTGACAGCGCAAAAGTCGTTTTGGGTAACCATGACTTGCACCTAATGGCCGTTTCTCAAGGGCTAAAAAAGGTCAAAGACAAGGATAAGACCGCGCCAATCTTCTCTGCTCCAGACAAAGAAGAACTGCTGACTTGGCTATCACAACAGCCACTGTTGGCAGAACACGATGACTTTGTCATGTGTCATGCAGGCATCTCTCCACTATGGGATCTTGATACTGCTAGAAGCTGTGCACGTGAAGTGGAAGCGATCATTCGAGGTAAACAATTGCCTTGGCTGCTAGAAAATATGTACAGCAATCAGCCTGATCTCTGGGATGAATCCCTTTCAGGACTCGACCGCTATCGCTACACCATCAATGCATTTACTCGCATGCGTTTTTGCTTCCCTGATGGTCGCTTAGATATGGATTGCAAACTACCGCCGCAAGAGGTCTCGGAAGATGAGCTCGTGCCGTGGTTCAAACTGCCACAACGAGTGCCTTTAGAAAAAGCGGTGTTGTTTGGCCACTGGGCTGCACTGCAAGGTCATATAGATGAAAGCATCATTGGTCTTGATACTGGCTGCGTTTGGGGAGGCTCGCTCACCATGATTCGTTGGGAAGACAAGCAAGTTTTCACTCAACAAGCACTCAGTTAACAGCCCTGATTGCCGGACTAGAAAACAAAAAGCACCGCATTTGCGGTGCTTTTCTTATTCGGCTCAATTTGATTATTTTTCTAAAATCGTAAAACGCATGTTGTAAGCGTTTTTCTCATCCGCTTGATACGCTTCAGAGTATGTTTCTTTAAACTCATTCCCCCAATCTGGGAACTGAGTATCGCCCTCAATTTCGGCTTCAATATGCGTGACATACAGTTTGTTAGCCATCGGTAAACACGCGGCATATATCGCCCCACCACCAATGATCATCACTTCTTCTACTTCACCAGCAACCTCAAGTGCTTGCTCAATTGATGTGACCGTCGTAACACCTTTAATGGAAAGTGAAGCATCACGGCTGATGACAATGTTCAAACGACCAGGCAAAGGACGCCCAATAGACTCATAGGTCTTACGCCCCATCACAACTGGCTTGCCCATGGTGCAACGCTTAAACCATGCAAAATCGGCAGGAAGGTGCCAAGGCATCTGGTTGTCTTTACCGATGATTCGGTTGTCTGCCATCGCGGCAATCATGCTGATGATCATATTGGATCCTTATACTATGGGTCTGCGGCGATAGAATAACAGCCCCGGAACCGCCAAGCCAACCGCTAAGCCAGCAATAATAAACATCGCCTTAAGAAAGTTCTCCATACATGTCGCAATAAGCTCAGGTGAATAACCTAAGTGGTTTATCTCTACCATGGCGATCATGGCCTTATATGCGAATACGCCCGGAACCATAGGAATCAAAGCAGCCACAGTGAAGACTTTAGGGTGAGCAAGAAAACGATGGGACCAATGCACACCGATCAAACCGACTAACGTCGCTGCAAAAAACGTTGCCCATTCAATTGGCAAGCCAAAGTGCATCATTAGGTAGCGACTGCCATGACCAATTGCACCACCTACCGCGCAGTACTTGAGTGCTTTTTGCGGCACATTAAACACCATTGCAAAACCAACGGCAGGAATAGCGGCGAAGAACATATCATTCAACAGCCCTAACATGAGTTCAAATACGCTCATTAGCTCATCCACCCCCAAATCCCCGTTACTTCCATTGCCGCAACAATACCGAGGCAAGTTGCTAAGGTTAATAAGCTCGCCATGGTAAATCGCGCAATGCCCATATTGATATGACCTTTCAGCATATCAGCAACCGAGTTAATCAGTGGGAAACCAGGTACTAGCATCAACACCGATGATGCCATCGCAACAGTTGGCAGGTTGCCAATGTCAAAAATCACCGCTTGAGCAGAGATTAGGGTGGTCACAAACGCTGTGACAGCGAAGTTGAGAAGAGGGTTAAAGTGGCGGTGGCCAATTTCTTGTCGAACGGTCATACCGCCTGCAGAAGCAAGAAACGTCATGACAAATACACCTAAGTCTCCACCCGCTAAATGGCTGAAAGCCGCGCAAGAAAGGCCGATCATGAACACGACCAACCAACGGTTATAACGCTCTGGGCTAATGGTGTTGAGTTTCTTCTGCGCCATTCTCACATCGAGTAAGCCGCGCTCCATCATGATACAAATGCGTTGGATCTGGGTGATCACTCGCATGTTGATCCCGCGATCGGCACAACTTCTGGTCGTTGTAATGCAATGATCGTCTTTTACTGTCGTGACAACCAAAGCATTCGCAGATAATGCCACTGCCACTTCGCTGACACCACAGGCAATACCGATGCGCTGCATGATGTCACTCACAAGCGTACTTTCTGCTCCGTGGGCTAATAGCATTTGCCCAGCTTGGGCAACAAGCCGAGAAATGGCCCTTTGATTGGATGCCGTCGTTGCACAAGACGGTATAACTTCCGATGTCATAAATACTTCCTAAGTCCGTTAAGCTCATTATTGTGCCGCAAATCACATCGTCTAAACATGATTTAGATACAAAAAAAGCCGCAATAAACATTGCGGCTTAATGAATTAGCTAGCGATTAGTCGCGGACGTAAACAACGTGACCGTCGTCTTCTTCATCGTCCCAATCATCCCAATCGTCGTCATCTTCTTCAGTGATAACGTCTTTACCAGCGATTGCGTCTTTATGGTAATCATCCCACATGAAGTTTACTTTATCTTCTTCAGCAACTTCTTCCTCTTCACGAGGTAGGTTTTCCATAAAGTCTGCTAACTTGTAGCAAAGCTCTTTTGTACCGTTACGGTTGATCGCTGAGATCTTAAAGAACTCGTCTTCCCAACCTAGCGCGTCCAAGATCTCTTGGATCTTTTCATTCGCTTCTTCTTCTGGCATCAGATCCGTTTTGTTGAAGACTAGCCAACGAGGTTTACCTGCTAGTTTCTCACTGTACTGCTCCAGTTCATCAATGATGGTTAGGGCATTTTGAATTGGATCTGACTGATCGATAGGCATGATATCAATCATGTGTAGCAGTACGCGGCAACGCTCTAGGTGCTTAAGGAAGCGAATACCTAGACCAGCACCGTCAGCTGCGCCTTCGATTAGACCAGGGATGTCTGCAACCACAAAGCTCTTCTCAGGAACCACACTCACAACACCCAAGCTTGGGATTAGCGTTGTAAATGGGTAATCTGCTACTTTTGGTTTTGCTGCTGATACTGCGCGGATAAAGGTTGATTTACCTGCGTTAGGTAGACCAAGCATACCAACGTCAGCCAATAGCAATAACTCTAGACGGATTTCACGGATTTCACCTTTAGTACCTAGCGTTCTCTGACGAGGCGCACGGTTTACTGAAGATTTAAAACGCGTGTTACCAAGACCGTGCCAGCCGCCTTTCGCGACCATCACTTTCTTACCGTGTTCTGCTACTTCTGCAACGATTTCGTTAGTGTGGATATCAACTGCGCGAGTACCTACTGGAACGCGAAGTGTGATGTCTTTACCACGTTTACCAGTACAGTTACCACCGCGACCGTTTTCACCGCGTTCTGCTTCGTAAAAGCGTTGGAAACGGTAATCGATCAGGGTATTTAGGTTTTCATCGGCTTGGATGTATACATCACCACCATCACCACCGTCGCCACCATCTGGGCCACCTTTAGTGATGAATTTTTCACGCCAGAAACTTACAACGCCGCTACCGCCGTCACCAGCCTGAACTTTAACTACCGCTTCATCTACGAACTTCATCTTTTACTCCGACTACTTCGTGCGTGGATTAAATCTGATTTGCCATCAAACAATTTTAGCAGATGACAGATCTAAGCTCCCAGATTCCAACCCCTCAGGGATAAAACGAGAAACTTGAATATGTCGACTGCTACAAATAAAAAACCCCGCCGAATCGGCAGGGCTTTTGAATTCAGCTATAAAGCTTTAGTAATTAACCTAAAAGGTAAAATTACTCAGCTTCGATGCTTACAAACTTACGGTTCTTAGGACCTTTAACCTCGAACTTCACCTTACCTTCAGTAAGAGCGAATAGAGTGTGGTCTTTACCGATACCTACGTTGTTACCAGCGTGGAACTTAGTACCACGTTGACGAACGATGATGTTACCTGCAAGAACAGATTCACCACCGAAACGTTTAACACCTAGACGTTTGCTTTCTGAATCGCGGCCGTTACGAGTAGAACCACCAGCTTTTTTGTGTGCCATTGTTAAACTCTCCTAATAGATTAAGCGTTGATACCAGTGATCTTCACTTCAGTGAACCACTGACGGTGACCCTGTTGCTTACGAGAGTGCTTACGACGACGGAACTTAACGATTTTAACTTTATCGCCACGACCGTGTTGTACTACTTCAGCAACAACTTTGCCGCCCTCTACAAGAGGTGCGCCAACTTGGATTTCTTCGCCGTTAGCAACAAGAAGAACTTTATCAAATTCAACAGTTGCGCCCGTTTCAACGTCTAATTTCTCTAAACGAAGAGTTTGACCTTCGCTTACACGGTGTTGTTTACCACCAGATTGGAAAACAGCGTACATATTTTACTCCGCTTTTTCCGCACAGCCTTTTCATGAGGGTGTGCGCTAAACTAATCATCAATAGGGCGCAGATTCTACAGAAGAGATGCCCCTATGACAAGCCATATTTTGAAAAAATTGGCGAAAAGCTAATCGCCAAAGAAAAGTGCGGCAATCATGCCCTTTAGTAATGTATTAATCAACGTTTTTTAGTGTATTATTCGACAATTATATAAATCGAATAAGCCTTGCAGGGTCTAACTTCAGCCGGATATACGATGGATTTTAAAACTATCCAAGCGCTTACTGCCGATGACATGGCAAAAGTGAATGAAACAATTCAAGCCCAACTAAATTCTGATGTCTCTTTAATCAACCAACTCGGTTTCTATATCGTGAGTGGTGGAGGCAAACGCTTAAGACCACTTCTGGCGATATTGTCAGCACGTGCTCTTGGTTACCAAGGTAACGGCCATACAATGGCAGCTGCGTTTATCGAGTTCATCCATACGGCAACTTTGTTGCACGATGATGTGGTAGACGAATCAGACATGCGCCGCGGTAAAGCGACAGCAAACGCTGCGTTTGGTAATGCCGCTAGCGTGTTAGTTGGGGACTTTATTTATACTCGCTCATTCCAAATGATGACTGAGCTAGGATCAATGAAGATCCTTAAACTGATGAGCGACGCAGTTAATGTGATCGCAGAGGGTGAGGTTCAGCAGTTGATGAACTGTAATGATCCTGACACGACAGAAGAAAGCTACATGCAGGTCATCTACTCTAAGACCGCACGTTTGTTTGAATCCGCTACACAGATTGGTGCGATTCTTAACGATGCGCCGGAAGAAGTAGAAGTGGCATTCCAGAACTACGGTAAATATTTGGGCACAGCATTCCAACTGATCGACGACGTGATGGATTACACGTCTGACGGTGAGGATATGGGTAAGAATGTTGGTGATGATTTGGCTGAAGGCAAACCAACGCTTCCTCTACTTCATGCAATGCGCAATACCACGCCAGAGAATGCGCAGATGATTCGTGAAGCGATTGAGAAGGCTAATGGCATGGATCGACTAGAAGATATTCTAGCGGTAATGCAGGAAGCTGGTTCGCTGGAATACACCACGCAAAAAGCGATGGATGAAGCAGATAAAGCGATTGCAGAGCTCGCAATCCTTCCTGAATCTGACTACAAGCAAGCGCTGGTTACCCTAGCTCACATGGCGGTGAAGCGAACTAGCTAAGGCTGAATAGAAAGACCCTAAAGTAAAAAGGAAGAGCTGAGCTCTTCCTTTTTGTTGTCTGTGGTTTGTTGGATGGGTGTTAAACCTAATAGTACTGATCACAATTACCATGTAGTTGAGGGTTGTCTTCGATCTCGTCAAAGCTTACCGCCAATTGCTCTTCCGAGCCCTGCTTAGCCAACAATACCGTTTCTGCTTCTTGGTCAACCACTAAGATGGTTCCCACCCCTTGCTGACACTCTACAACCATACCTTTACGGATTCGATTTGCTTCCATCACCCTCTCCTTCACAAAGTTACCCGATTCAAACTCTGTTACGCGAGATAAGGTGAAAAGATCAAAAAAGCCGATCATCAGATCGGCTTTCAATTTAAATTGTCTTCTTTATATAACCTATATAAAAAGACGCTTATTTAGCAAATTCAACACCAATGTTGATATCACCATTTAGTGTTTCTAACATGCCATCTAATGCTGACTTCTCGTAGTCGCTTAGCGCACCGTAGCTTAGAACTTCTTCTACGCCGTCTTTACCTAGCTTCACAGGTTGTGCGAAGTATGGTGCATGTTCGCTGCCACCGTCTACATAAGCACACTCCACGACGCCTTCTTCACCTTGAAGAGCACGTACTAGCGCTAAGCCAAAGCGACATGCAGCTTGGCCCATAGATAGAGTTGCGCTACCGCCACCCGCTTTCGCTTCTACTACTTCTGTACCCGCATTCTGGATACGTTTCGTTAGCGCTTCAACTTCTTCAGCAGTGAACTCAACACCTTCTACTTGAGATAGAAGAGGAAGAATAGTCACACCAGAGTGACCACCGATAACAGGAACGCGAACGTCACCTGGATCTTTGTCTTTTAGTTCAGCCACGAAGGTTTCTGAGCGGATAACGTCCAGCGTTGTAACACCAAACAGTTTGCGCTTGTCGTAAACGCCAGCTTTTTTCAACACTTCAGCAGCGATTGGCACTGTTGTATTCACTGGGTTAGTGATGATACCAACACATGCTGTTGGACATACAACTGCGATCTTTTCCGCTAGCGACTTAACAATGCCAGCGTTTACGTTGAACAGATCCGCGCGATCCATACCAGGTTTACGAGCTACACCAGCTGAAATTAGAACGACATCCGCACCTTCAAGTGCAGGTGTTGGATCTTCGCCAGCGTAACCTTTAATAGAAACCGGAGTTGGGATGTGGCTTAGATCTGCAGCCACACCAGGAGTTACTGGAGCAATATCGTATAGGGCTAAATCTGAACCTGCAGGAAGACGGTTCTTAAGTAGAAGGGCCAGAGCTTGACCGATGCCGCCAGCGGCACCAATAACGGCTACTTTCATGTAGTTCTCCTTGAGAGTATTTCTCTTATAAACGTATTCGTAGGGTATTTTGTAACCAGCTGAAATAAAGCTATCGGAATCACAACTTGATTACAATCAATTAACGCCAGCTTTGCGACCTCGCGCAACTCGCTGTTACCGTGCTACAAACAAAGGCTTGATTATTCGTTTATTCTGTTGAAATGACAAGAAATTCAGTGCAATAAATAGGTCAACAATTTCATACTTAAAGAACCCTATCCTGTTTAAGGTTTACAGTGATGGAATTAACATAATGTCGTGACTTTTTGGCACTGCATGAATATCTATGCGAGAATATGCAAAATTGCTGACCCTTGATAAGAGAATCATAACGACTATGCGCAATTCAGAAAAACAAGATAACTTAGTTCGCGCTTTTAAAGCCTTATTAAAAGAAGAGAGCTTTGGCTCACAGGGTGAGATCGTTGATGCACTAAAACAACAAGGTTTTGAAAGCATCAACCAATCCAAAGTTTCTCGCATGTTGACTAAGTTTGGTGCCGTACGTACACGTAACGCAAAAATGGAAATGGTTTACTGCCTACCAGCAGAGTTAGGCGTACCAACAGTTAGCAGCTCTTTGCGTGAACTGGTGTTAGATATCGACCATAACGCAGCTCTTGTCGTTATCCACACCGGCCCAGGTGCCGCTCAATTGATTGCTCGCCTACTGGACTCATTAGGCAAATCAGAAGGCATCTTGGGTGTGGTTGCTGGTGATGACACCATCTTCATTACCCCGACAATGCCAGTTTCTACAGAACAATTGTTCAAATCTGTGTGTGAGCTTTTCGAGTACACAGGCTAAGTAACTGTTTGTGGGCTATGAAATTAGTTGAGTTTTGTAGCCCATGAAAAATGTAAATTTTTTTGATTTTTTAGCTTATTTTTTACCCATCTATTTGTGATTTACATCACGCTATTGGTTTTTTTAATACCCTCGCCAACATGCAAGATAAGTAATTGTTCTAAAAAGAATTAGTCTACGAATTCATCCCCACACACCAATTCACGCTTTAGACTTATTCGCTATAGTTTTTAACAATCGGATAATTTTCTGCCAATTTTTTGTTATGATTCGCTCGCTTTTTCAAACGATTGGATTGGAAAAGATGCCGTTTCCAAATAGGAAACTCCTGAAGTAATTTATGGTTATTTCCGGGTTAATAATGAATATAAGGAAGGAAATTCATGGCATTTAACAAACTTCTAAAAGTAGGCGCTATCGCTGCAGCAGTTATGGGCGCAGGCGCAGTTAACGCTCAAGAGTTTATTACTATCGGTACTGGCTCTGTTACAGGTGTTTACTACCCTACTGGTGGTGCTATTTGTAAATTGGTGAACAAAGGTCGTAAAGATCACAACATCCGTTGTTCAGTGGAATCGACTGGCGGCTCAATTTACAACGTCAACACAATCCGTGCTGGCGAGCTAGACTTTGGTATCGTGCAATCGGATTGGCAGTACCATGGCTACAACGGTACGAGTAAGTTTGCTGAACAAGGCCCGTACAAAAAACTACGTGCAATGTTCTCTCTTCATACCGAACCTTTTAACATCATCGCACGTGCAGATTCTGGCATCGAAAACGTTCAAGACCTTAAAGGTAAGCGTGTAAACATCGGTAACCCTGGTTCTGGTGACCGCGCGACAATGGGCGTAGTGATGGACGCAATGGGCTGGACTAACGACAGCTTTAAACTTGCATCAGAACTAAAAGGTTCAGAACGTTCTCAAGCACTATGTGATAACAAGATCGACGCGTTTATCTACATGGTTGGTCACCCGAACGGTTCAATCAAAGAAGCAACAACCTCTTGTGATGCGAAGCTAGTTCCAGCGACTGGTCCAGAAATCGAGAAGATCGTTGCTGATAACCCTTACTACGCATTCAGCACAGTCCCTGCTGGCATGTACCGTGGTACAGACAAAGACGTAAACAGCTTTGGTGTTGCGGCAACAATGGTAACGACATCTGATGTTTCAGATGACGTAGCTTACAACGTTGCAAAAGCGGTATTCGAAAACTTCGATACCTTTAAGCGTCTACACCCTGCATTTGCAAACCTGAAGAAAGAAGACATGGTGAAAGCTGGCCTTTCAATCCCTCTTCACCCAGGTGCAGAGAAATACTACAAAGAAGTAGGTCTGCTTAAGTAAGCAACTACTAACTTCAAGCTCAGACAGAAAAGGATGGTTTTCTGTCTGATTGAGTATGCTGGTCGAGCACCTTCAACCAGCATACTTTGTTCAATTTTGCCGATTTCTCTCGGAAGTCGCGCTCACACACCTAAGAAAAAGAAAACGCACTTTTCCATACCTATGAATCAATTGGTTGAAGGATTGTAGCGATTCACTCGAAAGCAAACTTCGCTCTATTCACTACACTGTTATAGCGAAGCGGGGTTCTCGATACACAATACAGACAGGACCATCAATAATAAGGAAAAAGTACATGGCGACGAACAACACTCCGTCACAAGATGTGCAAGAAATGGTGGCTCAGGCAGACACAGGTGCGCGTAGCCCAATGGGCTTGCAAGGTAGAATCTTATGGTTCGTACCACTGTGCTGGTCGCTATTTCAATTATGGTATGCCTCTCCGCTACCATTTATTTTTAATTTTGGCGTACTCAACGATACTGAAGCGCGAGCAATTCATTTAACTTTTGCCACTTTCCTCGCTTTCACTGCTTACCCAGCAATGAAGAACTCTCCGCGTGACCATATCCCATTAATCGACTGGGCATTGGCATTAGCGGGTAGCTTTGCTGCAGCTTATATTTATATTTTCTATACCGAACTGGCCGGGCGCTCTGGTGCACCGACAACCGTTGACATCGTAGTCTCAGTAACGGGTATGGCTCTATTGCTTGAAGCAACGCGTCGTGCACTGGGTCCACCGTTGATGGTCGTTGCCGCAGTATTTCTGACCTACACCTTTGCTGGTCCATATATGCCAGATGTTATTGCTCATAAAGGTGCAAGCTTAAACAAAGCAATGTCACACTTATGGCTAACCACAGAAGGCGTATTCGGTGTTGCACTTGGCGTATCAACATCTTTCGTATTCTTGTTCGTACTGTTTGGTGCCATGCTAGAGCGCGCAGGTGCTGGTGCTTACTTCATCAAAGTTGCTTTCTCACTGCTTGGTCACATGAAGGGCGGTCCTGCAAAAGCGGCTGTCGTTGCATCCGGCCTATCTGGTCTGGTTTCGGGCTCATCCATCGCAAACGTAGTAACCACAGGTACCTTTACAATTCCACTGATGAAGCGAGTAGGCTTCCCGGGCACAAAGGCAGGTGCGGTTGAAGTTGCTGCGTCGACGAACGGCCAGCTAACGCCGCCTATCATGGGCGCTGCAGCCTTCCTAATGGTTGAATATGTTGGTATCTCTTACGTTGAGGTAATCAAAGCAGCCCTACTTCCTGCACTTATTTCCTACATTGCTCTGATTTACATCGTTCACCTTGAAGCATGTAAAGCGGGTATGACCGGCCTTCCTCGTCGCCACAACCCAACCATGCTACAAAGCCTATTGTCATTTACTGGCACTATCCTTGGCTTGTGCGTCATCAGCGCCTTGGTTTACTACGGTGTGGGTTGGACTAAAGACGTATTTGGCGATGCTGCAACAACCATCGTAACCGTCGCCCTATTAATTGCTTACGTCGGTCTGGTGAAGGTTTCAGCAAACCACGCCAAAGACGGCGCAATTGAAATTGATGCAGAACTCACAGAGGTTCCAGATCCAGGCCCAACGATTAAATCTGGTCTGCACTATCTGCTACCAATCGTTGTGCTGGTTTGGTGTTTGACTGTAGAACGCTTCTCACCGGGTCTGTCAGCATTCTGGGCAACCGTGTTCATGATCTTTATCTTGCTAACGCAGCGCCCACTGATTGCTTTGCTATCAAAACAAGGTGACTTGGTTGAGCAGACCAAAGACGGTTTTGTTGATCTCGCAGAGAGTTTGGTATCTGGTGCGCGCAACATGATCGGTATCGGCGTGGCAACCGCTGCAGCAGGTACGGTAGTTGGTGTGGTCACCTTGACTGGTATCGGCTTGGTTATGACAGACTTCGTCGAGTTCATCTCTGGCGGTAGCATCATCCTTATGTTGCTGTTTACGGCAGTAATCAGCTTGATCCTGGGTATGGGTCTGCCAACGACGGCAAACTATATCGTGGTATCAACGCTAATGGCACCGGTTATCGTAACTCTGGGTGCGGCTCATGGCCTGATCATCCCACTGATTGCGGTGCACTTATTTGTGTTCTATTTCGGTATCCTTGCAGATGATACGCCTCCTGTAGGTTTAGCTGCCTTTGCCGCTGCCGCAATTGCTAAGTCAGATCCAATTCGTACGGGTATTCAAGGCTTTACCTACGATATTCGAACCGCAATTCTGCCATTCATGTTCGTCTTCAACACTCAACTCTTATTGATGGGCATTGATTCATGGTGGCACCTAGCGTTAACCGTGATCTCTTCCATTATTGCGATGTTGATCTTCTCCGCGGCAACACAAGGTTGGTGGTTCACTCGTAACAAGTGGTGGGAAACGATCCTACTATTAGTATTAACCTTCTCGTTCTTCCGTCCTGGTTTTTGGTGGGACATGCTCTACCCAGCGAAAGTTCTTTCCCCTGGTGTTGAGATAGCTCAAATCACAGAAGGGTTAAATGTAGGAGAATCCATAGAGTTACGTGTCGCTGGAGAAAACCTTGAAGGTGACTACGTTGAAAAAACGGTACGTCTTCCGTTCGAAGATAAAGCAAAAACTGCAGAAGAGCGCATCTCTTCTATGGGCCTAATGCTGACCGAGAACGACGGCAAAATGATCGTAGACATGGTTGAATTTGGCAGCCCGGCAGAATCTTCAGGAATCGACTTCGATTGGGAGATCAAATGGGTAGTTCAAGATGCTGAACGACCAATGAAAGAATGGGTATTTGTGCCTTGTTTGATGATTTTGCTGGTACTTGCCCTGAACCAAAAACGTCGTGCTCGTAAGGAACAGCTGAGCGCATAACCGATTTGGCCCCGAGGATAAGGGGTCTTAATGAGAGACATTGAATGTACAAACAAATTCTTGTTCCGGTTGATCTAAATGACCAAGGCTTTTCTGACCGTGCCGTTGAATTAGCGGTATGGCAGGCAAAGCAAGCCAATGCTGAAGTTCACTTGTTAACTGTTTTGCCTGGTATTCATATGTCGATGGTCGCAACTTACTTCCCGAAAGATGCGGCGGCGAAAATGAAGCAAGACGTAAAACAGCAACTCAAAGCCTTTGCAGACCAACATATTGATGACGAAGTGATCTACAAAGTCCACGTTGCAGAAGGCAAGGCGTATGCAACCATCCTTGATTACGCAGAACGTTTAGGTGCTGACCTTATCATTATGCCAAGCCATAAACGCTCAAAGATCAACAAAGTGATGCTGGGCTCTGTGGCAAGTAAAGTGGTAGAGAACTCACCAATCAACGTTATGGTAGTGAAGCCTCAAGGCTAATACGCTCATTCAAACACCCAAAACCAAAAAAGGTTGATGCTTGCATCAACCTTTTATTTTTCTATCTCAGGGGAATCACCCAGCCGCTTTAACAAAAGCCTTCAATGCTATACTGTTATGTTGAGCGTTAAGCTCACCAATCTCTCCTGCTGCTTCAACCTGACCACCAGCCACAAAAGCAAAATGAGTAGCAATCGCTCTGGCGTCACTTAAGTGGTGCGTCACCATCAAAACGGTGATGCCACGCTCAGCAGAAAGTTGTTTAACCAGTGTCAGCATCTCTTCTCTCAATACTGGGTCAAGTGCAGAAAAAGGCTCATCGAGTAACCACATTGGGTGCGGCTGAACAAAACAACGCGCAAGTGCCACACGCTGACGCTGACCACCAGAAAGATGTTCAGGTAAACGGTCCAGATACTCAGCAACCCCGACTTGCTTCGCCGCTTGCTCAACAAGCAGTTTTTGGTCTGCCGTGAGCTTTAGCCCCGGATGTAAGCCCAAACCAATATTGTCCCTTACTGACAGGTGAGCAAACAGGTTATGCTCTTGGAACAGCATTGAAAACGGACGCTGATACGGCTCTTTACGCACGATAGACTCACCATCAACCAAAATATCGCCTTGGTCTGGATTGATGAAACCAGCCACTAACGCCAATAGGGTAGATTTGCCCGCCCCACTCGGCCCCATCAGTGAAACGATTTGTCCACGCTGAATAGCTAACTCAAAACGAAACAGTTCACGTTGATAGGTGTACTCCACATCATCCAACACTAACATTACGCTCTCTCCTTCGTTTTCAACACTTTCTCAATCACCGCAAAACAGCCGACGCTGAGTAACAGCAAAGTAACCGATACCACGGCAGCGGCATCCATTTGATAACTGCCGAGCAGTTGGAATAGGTACAGCGGTAAAGTTCTAAACTCTTGCCCGCCAAACAAGGCAATCGCACTTAAGTCACCAATCGCAAACATAAAACTAATAGCAAAAGAATGGGCAAACGGCTTGCGCAGCGCTTGCCATTCCACGACTTTAAATCGTTGCCAACCACGCATGCCTAAGCTGGCACACACGTACTGATACTGCTGCTCAATGTGCAACATAGGTTGAGATAAAGTCTTAATGACATATGGCAATGCCATCAAGCCATTAACTAAGATGACCACAAAAAACGCCAAGCTGAATACATCGGTAAACGATCGCAGTAATAGGAACAATCCGGTGCTAATCACCAATCCCGGCGTTACTAAGATAATGGTTCCGATCAGTTCAATTTGATCGGCGCGAGTATTTTTATACTGCAATCGCCAACGTCGACTGGTCAGCAAAATCGATACGCCTGCTGCAACGGTAAGAGAGCTCGCCAGTACCGCAACTTTGAGTGAATTAAACAGTGCAGACCAAAAACGCTCGTCAGTCAGTACCGACCAAACTTGCTGGTTGATTCCACTGAACACCACCATCATAAGTGGTGGTATTACTAGTAAAAAGGCACCTATGATCCAAAAGCTATCCCAAGCTTTTGACCACCCATGATCCTTCGTTAAATATTGCTGTACCAATGTGCTGCCAGCGCTTATTGAGACTGGCTTTGTCAACTTCTGCACGCCAATCGCTAACAAGCCACATAGTAGCATTTGCCACAGCGCCAAAAGCGCCCCAGCCTGCAGATCAAAATCAAACTTAATCGCCTGATAAATGGCAAGTTCAATAGTGGTCGATTTCGGTCCGCCGCCTAATGCCATCACGGTAGCGAAACTGGTAAAGCAAAGCATAAACACCAAGCCGCTTACGTGTGGTAGTTGTTGTCTTAAGCGAGGCCATTCCACCCAGCGGAATTTGTCCCAATGGCTCATTCCAAGGTGCGCACACAGTTTATGTTGCTCTGCGGGGATCGACTCTAATGCCTGCAAAAGGAGCCGCGCTGCATAAGGCATATTGAAGAACACATGCGCAAGTAAAATACCGTTCAGGCCATAGATGGAAAACGGCAGCTCCGCATCGATGCTTTTCAACCATTGAGCTAATAAGCCGCTATTACCATAAATCGCCAATAAGCCAAATACACCGACTAACACAGGCAGAACTAAGGTAGACGCAAACAACTTTAATAGTAGAGACTTACCATAGAACTCACGTCGAGAAAGCGCATGCGCAACGGGAATAGCCAAGCCAACACTCAATAGTGTAGAGAGAAAAGCTTGGTAGAAGCTGAACTTGGTAACGTGCTGATAGTATGGGTCTCCCCACACCATAGACACATCAAGAGAAGGCGCTTGAACAATCAAAGCACCTAGGGCAGAAACAACAAAGGTCGCAATAATCATCGCGACCCCTAACCCGATTTTCGGAACAGAATTCAAAAGTAGAACCTATATTAGAACGTCAATGCGCTTTGCCACTCGCGAATCCAAGTCTTGCGCATTTTCGCTACTTCATCTGCACTAAAGCTAAGTGGCTTGCTTGGTACGCTTAAGGTTTCAAAGCCTTTTGGTAATTCAACGTCAGTCACTGGGTACATCCAGTTACCTGTTGGCATCGCAGATTGGAACTCATCACTCAAGATGAAATCCATGAATTCATCCGCAAGTTCCGCACTCTTTGAACCTTTGACCTTAGCCGCCACTTCCACTTGCATGTAGTGGCCTTCGGTAAAGTCTGCGCTAGCGTATTTCGCATCACCTTCTGCAATCAAATGGTACGCTGGAGAAGTCGTGTAAGACAGCACGAGGTCGGACTCACCGTTCAAGAACATCGAGTAAGCTTCTGACCAACCTTTGGTAACCGTAACTGTTTTCGTTGCCAGTTGCTTCCATGCTTGAGTCGCATCATCGCCGTAGATGGACTTCATCCACAACATCAAGCCTTGACCCGGCGTCGAAGTTCGAGGGTCTTGGTAAATCACTTTCAGATCATCACGCTCTTCCACCAGCTCTTTCATACTTTTTGGAGGATTCGCCAACTTCTCCTTGTTGTATACAAACGCAAAGTAGCCGTAATCGTACGGTACGAAAGTCTTATCGTCCCAACCATTAGGTAGCGTAGTCTTTGAGGTATCAACATTATGCTCAGCCAGCAGCCCGGTCTTTTTCGCTTCCGCCATCAGGTTGTTATCCAAACCTAACACGATATCCGCTTTGCTATTATTTCCCTCTAAACGAAGGCGGTTAAGAATAGAAACGCCGTCGTCCAGCGCGACGAAGTTAACATCGCACCCGCATTTGGCTTCGAACGCTTTTTCGACCTTAGGACCTGGTCCCCAATCGGCAGCGAAAGAGTCATACGTATAGACAGTTAGGGTGTTTTCAGCGGCAAACGCCGAAGTAGAAGTGATGGCTGCAAGGGCAATCAGACTAAGAGTGGTTTTCACTGCTCGCTCTCCATTTGCATTATTGACATGAATTGAGCGGCACAGGTTTGAGGCGGTATTTAGGACTTCCAATATCCAGACTCAATTCCTACGCCAGCATTATCTGGTTCAGGTAATACGGGTCCCTGTTTGCTCAACAACGTTAAGCGATTAGGTCTCAGCGCCCAATGGTATTGATAAGCTCAATGCCAAGTGGGTTTGCTCCCCGATGAGTTGGATGGATTGTAAAGGTCTTTTATTGATTACACAATCAACGTTGGTCATAACCCCAACGTGGCACTAAACCTTGCTCAATGCCAAGGTGATCCAGAATTCTCGCCACCATAAAATCCACTAAGTCTTCGATAGTTTTAGGTTGATGATAGAAGCCCGGCGCTGCAGGCATAATGGTGACACCCATTTGCGAAAGCTTGTGCATGTTTTCAAGATGCAACGTCGAGAATGGCGTTTCACGCACTACAAGCAGCAACTGTCCGCGCTCTTTCATTACCACATCAGCAGCACGCTCAATCAAGTTATCCGACATGCCGTGTGCAATGGCCGCAACACTACCTGCAGAACATGGACACACCACCATTTGCTTAGGCGCCGCAGAGCCAGAAGCCACCGGCGAAAACCAGTCGTCTTTGCCACAAACGGTGATGTTATCTGGATTGCAATTAAGGTGCTCAACCAGCGCTTTTTGCGCCGCTTCAGGGCCACTTGGGAGTTTCAGGTCATGTTCGGTCGCCATTACCACGCGGGCAGCCGAAGAGATCAACACGTAGACGTGGTAATCCGCTGCCACTAAACATTCAAGAAGACGAAGTCCATACGGGGCACCAGAGGCGCCCGTTAATGCGAGTGTGATGGCTTTTTTAGGGGTTACTTTTTGCTGCATAGATGTCATTAAGCTTTTTGTTTCAGTTGTTCCAGAAGCTTGCCGTGAATACCACCAAAGCCACCGTTACTCATCACGAGGATTTGGTCACCTGGCTGCGCTTGCTCTACGATTTTTGCGACGAAGCTGTCCATCTCTGCACCAACAAACGCAGGCTGTTTACACTGGTCTGCAATATCCTGTACCGACCAATCAATGTTATCCGGTTGGAAGAGGAACACTTCATCGGCACTGTGCAATGAAGCCGCTAAAGTATTCTTGTGCACACCACGTTTCATGGTCGCAGAGCGTGGCTCTAAAACGGCAAGGATACGTTTTTCACCAACCTTGTTACGTAAACCGCCCAATGTCAGTTCAATCGCCGTTGGATGATGAGCAAAATCATCGTAAACCGTCACGCCTTGCTCTTCTCCTTTGAGCTCCAAGCGACGTTTGGTGTTAATAAAGCGACCGAGAGCCTGACAAGCCAGTTCTGGTGCCACACCGACATGACGTGCAGCTGCGATGGCCATCAAAGCGTTATCCACGTTGTGGTCACCAACAAGCTCCCAATCTACGATGCCTACTTTCTCGCCTTGCAGCGACACTTCAAATTTAGAACCATCAACAACCAGTTTGTGTGCTTGCCAATCACCATCCACACCAGAGAACTGCTTTTCAGTCCAACAACCGCGCTCGATCACGTCTTGCAACGACTGATCTTGCTTCGGTGCAAGGATCAAACCGTTCCCCGGAACAGTACGCACTAAGTGGTGGAATTGACGTTTAATCGCTTCAAGATCGTCGAAGATGTCTGCATGATCAAATTCAAGGTTGTTCATGATCAATGTACGTGGATGGTAGTGAACAAACTTAGATCGTTTATCGAAAAAAGCACTGTCGTATTCGTCCGCTTCAACGACGAAAAACATACTTTCACCCAAGCGTGCCGACACACCAAAGTTACCCAACACACCACCGACAAGGAAACCAGGCTGGTAGCCACAGTCTTCCAAGATCCAAGCCAGCATGCTTGAAGTGGTGGTTTTACCATGGGTACCTGATACCGCCAGAACCCAGCGATCGTGCAATAAGAACTCTTGTAACCATTGTGGACCAGAGGTGTAACGCATATTGGTATTCAGCACATGCTCAACACATGGGTTACCACGGCTCATCGCGTTACCAATCACCACAAGGTCGGGTTGTGGTTCAAGCTGAGAAGGGTCAAAGCCTTCAATAATTTCAATACCTTGAGACTCCAACAGGGTGCTCATTGGTGGATAAACGTTGGCATCCGAACCCGTCACTTTATGACCTAGCTGACGCGCTAAAATTGCCGCACCGCCCATAAACGTGCCGCAGATACCCAAGATATGAATGTGCATAAACTTAACCTTGTAATGCGTTCTTTAATCCTTTCATTATCGTGATAACCACCAGAAAAGCGAGTGCCTTTCGCCGTGTTCTTGCAGTCTTTTTCACAAATCTGACAGGGCTTAAGGCTGACTGACCAAGCATTAACCAAGCGGTTCGTGTCTTATGCAATAAGACAAATAAATTGAGATCTCAGTCGGTTACTTCATTACCATTAATAAGATCTGCGACTTAAACTTACATCTAGCGCAATCGTTTAACATCCATAAAGAGATGCCCCCGTTGCGCGACACCCCCAACGAAATGAAAAATGTAAGGATAAACCATGTCAGGACTGCGCACCCTAGGCGAGTTCATTGTTGAGAAACAAGCGGATTTCCCCCACGCTAGCGGTGATCTTTCATCTCTATTAGCTTCTATTCGTTTAGCTGCAAAAATCGTAAACCGCGAAATCAATGCGGCAGGTCTTGGTGATATCACTGGCGCTGTAGGTACAGAGAACGTACAAGGCGAAGATCAGCAAAAGCTTGATGTATACGCGAACGACAAGTTCAAAGCAGCGCTCGAAGCACGCGACCAAGTGTGTGGTGTAGCCAGTGAAGAAGAAGATGAAGCGGTTGCGTTCAATAAAGAACTTAACCAAAACGCAAAATACGTTGTGCTAATGGACCCACTCGATGGCTCATCAAACATCGATGTGAACGTGTCTGTTGGTACGATTTTCTCTATTTATCGTCGAGTTTCTCCTATTGGAACCCCACCAACAGAAGAAGACTTCCTACAACCAGGTCACAAACAAGTGGCAGCGGGCTACGTGATTTACGGCTCATCGACCATGCTGGTTTACACCACAGGTAATGGCGTAAACGGCTTCACTTACGACCCATCGATTGGCAGCTTCTGTCTATCTCATGAAAACATGATGATCCCAGAAGATGGCAAAATCTACTCAATCAACGAAGGCAACTACATCCGCTTCCCGCAGGGCGTGAAGAAGTACATCAAGTACTGTCAGGAGAATGTGCCTGAAGATGGTCGCCCATACACTTCTCGCTACATTGGCTCATTGGTTGCTGACTTCCACCGTAACCTGCTAAAAGGCGGCATTTACTTGTACCCAAGCACGCAAAGCCACCCTCAAGGCAAACTGCGCTTGTTGTACGAGTGCAACCCGATGGCATTCTTAATTGAGCAAGCTGGCGGTTTGGCGTCTGACGGTGTAAACCGCATTATGGATTTGAAACCTACCGAACTGCACCAGCGCGTGCCTTTCTTTGTGGGTTCAAAGAACATGGTCAACAAAGTCGAAGAGTTTCTTGAACTGAATCGCGAAGAAGACTAATTTCAGACCTTTGTCCAACGCGGCGGGTGTTTACCTACCGCGTTTTTGTCGTTAAAGTGAACTGCGTAAATGTTAGCCAGATTAAGCCTTTCCACGCTTAATCCTCAATGAAAAGGAATATTCAAATGAGCTTAAATAACGTACCAGCAGGTAAATCACTGCCTGAAGATATCTACGTCGTCATCGAAATCCCTGCCAACGCGGATCCAATCAAATACGAAGTAGATAAAGACACTGGTGCTGTATTTGTCGACCGTTTCATGTCTGCGCCAATGTTCTACCCATGTAACTATGGCTACGTGAACGATACTCTTTCTCTAGATGGCGACCCAGTGGACGTACTGGTTCCGACCCCTTACCCATTAATGCCAGGTTCTGTGATTCGTTGTCGCCCAGTTGGCGTACTGAAAATGACGGACGAATCGGGTGAAGATGCAAAAGTGTTTGCTGTACCGCACTCAAAAATCTCAAAAGAGTACGAAGGCATTCAAGATGTCGGTGACATCCCTGAATTGTTGAAAGCACAGATCACACAATTCTTCGAACGCTACAAAGAACTTGAAGCGGGCAAATGGGTCAAGGTCGATGGCTGGGATGACGTTGCTGCAGCAAAAGCGGAAATCCTAGAGTCTTACGAGCGTGCTCAAAACAAATAATCGTAAGTAACAAATAACAAAAGAGCTGCCGATTGGCAGCTCTTTTTCGTTTTCATAACTTGGTTTAATCAACAACCGGTTTAATAGCCACCCGCCGTCGACAATCTGCCTGATTCATAATCGTTGTGGAAAAATGGGTCTAAATCATCGCAGATGCCATAGTAAGGAGCGCCTTGTACGCCGAGAATATAAGCGCTTTGCTGACAATACTCTTCCTTACCCTCCTGGTAGCCAGTTTGGTAGGCCATGATGAGTTCAGGAGTGGCACGGTTAGTATCATCTAACTTGGCAATACGGTCTTCGGACAACTCAAGCGAGCCGTTTAGTGCTGTTTGTTTGCCGAAAGCTTGCCAGTCTGTCGCGTTAACAGAGCTGGGGAGTGTGGTTTGCGCACAAGCGTTGAGAAGTAGAAGCATAGCGCCAATCGCGAATAGTCTCATTATTACTCCTCACTCATTAGTAGCGTTTGCTGCCTTTAGATGTACGCCCTAGCTCGTATTCTCGACGGAATCGATCATCTAAATCGTCGCAAATGCCTCGGTAATAACGCCTGCTTTCACCAAGTGTGAAAGCATCTTGTGCACAGTAATTTGCTCGACCGCTTTCATAGCCATTACTGTACGCCATATATAAATCGTCACCTTTGTTGAGCTCTTGCATGGAGAGTTTTGATTCACCTGCTTCCGCTCGCTGCATACCGTATTGTTGCCACTGCATGCTGTCGTTACTGCTCGGTGGTGTACTGTTTGAACAACCAACAAGAAGCAGCAGTATGATTGGAGATAGATATTTCATCGCAGACCTCCCAAGTCTTTGTTGTATATATCGTCAATGCATACGTTACTGCTCTCAGTATAGTTCACACCCTTTGGCACCAATCGCCAGAAGCAATCTCTTCTGTGAGTTGCTCAGTATCTTGGTATAAGTAGATCCAAGCTTGGCCAAATGGTGTCGCTATACTCTCTCTACGGTACTCCACCGGCACATCTTCAAGCTTATCTAACTCGCTGAGTGTATCGTTATCAATTAAATACACTTCGCCTTGTATCGCTTTTTGCCCAGTCGACAACGCGGGATAACGACCTAGATCGTACAAAGCAAATTGGGCATCAGTCTCATGATGCCCGAGAAACTCAGCGGTTTTCAAAAAGTGATGATTGCACTCTCCTTTGCGTAAGGTGCCATACACAAATACCAAATGCTGCATAACCACTCCTTAGTTATGTTTTAAAGGCTAAGCTTAGTTGAATTCAAACTGGTAGAGCAGATCAACCGCACTATCGACGCCCGATACCGCCTCTAGGTACAGGTCTTTCATCAAACGGTAACGAACAGTGAACTCACCCAACGAGGTAAAGATACCTACGCCGTACTTCACTTGCAGGCCTGGCAAGATATAACCACTTACCGTCACCTGAGAGTCATCTCCCGAACCAGCTGTATCCAACTGCAAATCTTGTACACCAAAGGCTTCGCCGATTTCACCTACTACCTTGCCGCTCTTCGCCAAGCTTAGGCCGATCAACGTTGTAGTCATGGCGTTACCACCCGACTCCGCATCGATATCTTGACCGCGCAATAGGTAAGACAGCGCGTTCGCTTGTGGCATCGCCGGATCCGAGAAAATTTCTACGGTCGGGTCACTTGCTGGGCCAGTTACTCGAACACCGGCTGTCACATCGTCTTGCGTGTTGTCTGGGTTACGAATCGCTTTGATTGATACGTAAGGCTGATCCGCAGGGCCATTCATCATGATCTTACCTTCTTCGATCACCAAGTCTTGGCCGAATGAGCGGTAAGAACCGTCGACGATATTCACTTCACCAACAATGAATGGACCTTTGTCTTTTTGTGTCACATTCAAGTTACCTTGCAAGTCACCTTTTAGACCGAATGCAGACAATTGGAAGTCATCGCCAATCTTGATGTTGATGTCAGTTTCTACGTTAAACGGCAGCGCTTGTTCGCCATCGACAGGCTGCATATCTTTATTCAAGATAACCGTATCGCTCGACACGCCAACCGCACTTGGTGGCAACTCATCCACTAAGATACGACCCCATGGAAGATTGATGTTGCCTTCAACCTTGGCCAGTTGAGGCGTCACATCAATCGTCATGTCTGGCTCGACTTTGATTCGCACCATTGGCGGCATATCAACTTTTAGCTCTTTAGCAAATACACGAGCTTTGGTGTGCCAGTTTTCCAGATCACGCCAATCCGCATCACCGTTAATTTCCAGCTTTCCATCGGGTGTAATAATGCCTGCATCTAAATCTGCTTGATGCCCTCTGAAGTTAATCGCGACTTTGCCCGAGTTGATATCAATTGGCGTCACATCACCTTGCAACTTCATCTGGTCAATCAAGAACTGACCATTCACTTTCGGATGCATCACATCACCCGACAGAGCCAGATCCGTATTCATGTTCGCTTTGAATAGGCTGTACTCACCGATAAGTGGCGCTAAGAAGTCTAAATGGAACGTCGACAGCGACACTTTACCGTCAATAGTTGGGCTCTCTGACGAGACATCATTTAACGACACCTTACCGGATAAATCGCCGTTGTCTGTAACATCAAATAACCACTCAGCATTCAGTTTATCTTGGGCTAACTTAGCTTTTAGGCTGACACTGTCCCAGCCGACCTTAATTGGCTGTTCTAGCGCTTGCTCAACCTGACCTTTCGGCATCTCCACATTTACCGTCACTTCCGGTTTCATGTCTGGTGCCCATTTTGCGTCAGCATTCGCGTTCACCGAGCCTTGAAGCTTGGTCTCTGCTGGCAAGAACTGTTTAATTTGGTCAAAGTCAAAGTTAGTGATGGCTAACTTCGCTTCACCGCTCTTACCAACACTGATGTCTTCCGTTAGACACACTTTTGAGTTTGCTTGCAACCAACAATGTGCCTGTACATTCGCAATCTGCTTATCGATGTTAACCTTAACTGCCGTTGATTTTTGTAGCGCCCAAGGGCCTTGAGGAGTACTTAGCGTTAAGCGACGCAATGCACCATCCCAGATCATTTCTGGCTTTTGCTTGAAGCTACCTTCGATCTCTAAACTACTTGAAACAACGTCTGAAACCACATCCAACGTGAGTTGATGCAGCTTCTCATCTCCTGTCACTTCAAGGTCCGCACTATCGATTTTGATGTCATCGTAAGTGATATTTTTCGCAATTAGGCTGACATCAGCTTTCGGCGCAGGCAGTGGAGTCACATCGCCTTTCAGCGTAATGGTTTCTACCTTCGCTTGTTGTTGCCAATTCACTTGGTTAAGCGCGAGATCTAAGTTGATGTCTGGCTGTTTCAGGCTACCACGAAGTGCGATATTACCATTCATCTTACCGCCAAGGTCCGGTACGCTTTTCGCGAAATCGGGGAAGTTAACTTCAACATCCATCAAGATCTGTTTGTCGATCTTACCTTTTGCTCTCAATGAGTTGGGGCCATGGGACAAAGCTAAACCTTGTGTATTGAGCTGAATATCCTCGCCTTTACCCGTCTTGTCAGATGCCTTTAGCTGACCTTCAATATTCAGCGGGTAGCCACGCAGAATACCGTCGATGTCCAGTTTAGGCAGACTCACTTGCCATCCACCTTGATCGGTTAGTGAGCCTGAAGTCGATAGACTACCGCTGATATCACCTTCAGCTTCTGGCCATTGTAAACCTGGCTGAATGTTCTTCAGGTTTAGATCGGCTTGCCAGTTGATTGGCGCAGCCCAGTTGGCCATCACCTTACCCGCCAACTCACCGCCTAGTGTTTTGACAACAATGCTGTCCAAATCAATCTGTTCTAGGGTACCTTTACCGTTTAACACCACATCCACAGCAGGAATATCTTTACCCGACGCCTTGGTTTCTAACGCAACGGTGTAGCCCTCTAGTGAGCCTTTAGCGACTAGGCTAGGAACAGAAAGTTGGTAATCACTCTTACCATTCAATGGCCATTGCGCCGCAACATCTTTCAGCTTGATATCAAATGGCAACTCAGGTTTAAGCGGTTGAATTTGACCTTCAATCGTCGCTTTCACCAAATCAGACAGCGTCGCCTGCAATAATAAATCGCCAACCGAGCCAGACGCAGAAAGCGATAGTTTCTGCCCCTTTACGTCCGCTTGTTTAACCAGAGCATCAATCTGCGCTTGAATTGGGTAATCGGCCGATAATGTCACTTGCGTACTTAGCTGGCCTTCGACTTCTGGCATATCAAGCTCTAGCGTTTTGACATCGACGTTATCACCACCAGCCGTTGCCTCTAGCCCTAAGTGGTGAACAATCACAGGTGTGTTACCCGCTAATTTAAAGTCATGAATATCGAGACGTTTTGCTTCAACGGTCAGTGGAATCCATACCTCAGGCAGCACAATCCCTTCTGGCTTCGTTTCAGCTGTAGGTTTAGCTTCCTCTGCAGCTGGAGTTTTCGCCTCTTTAGGCTGGCTTTCTGTTGCCTTTAGTGTCGCTTTAGCTTGCTCGCTCTTGGCCTTTGGTTCCGAATCTGCTGCTTGTGATGGCTTCTCTTCTGTGGCTTCGTCACTTGGTGCAAGTGCCACATTGATAGCTTTCAATGCCGTTGGAGCAATCACCAAGCGGTCACCTTGCATCGACAATGCGGTAGAGAATTCTTGCCAATCAACCTTGTTACCTAAGATGTTCAGGTTAATGTCGTTAAAGCTGACTTTATTGACGAAGATTGGCACTGGTGTGCTGATGGAGCGCAGCGGTAGTGTTTCTTCTTCCGGCTCATCACTTGCCGGTGGCAACTCTGGCATTTGGAAGTTAACACCCTGCAGCGCGAGCTCATCCACACACACTTTAGGGTCAAAGAAACAACGGAAGTTCATCGCTAACGTTAAGCTTTCCACCTTAGCATCAACATGGAGAGGCTCATCCACAAAGCTGACGTTATGCAGCGCAAAACGTGGGAATAGTGAGCCTTGAATTTGCTCGACTTTAAGTTGCGGTAACGCTTTTTCTGCCCCCCAAAGTGCCAACTTTAGACCTGGGTGGGTAAATAGAATGGTGCCGACTAAAATCGCCAGCAACACAATAAGAGTCAGTAGACCGATTGAGAACCATTTCGTCCACTTCAGTGTTGTTTTCATCATAGCTCTGGCCCCAAAGAGAAGTGGATACGGAATTCTGGATCTGGCTCGGCGTCTAGGCCCCAAGCAAAGTCAAAGCTCACCGGACCGACCGGTGATGCCCAGCGGATACCGACACCCGCACCCGATTTCCATTCAGGGGTTTTATTAAATGCGTCACCAATGTCGTAGAATACCGCCCCCCACCAGTTGCCATGCACACGATACTGGTACTCTAACGTACTGGTTACCATGTATTTCGCACCGGTCAATGCGCCACTCGAGTCTGTTGGTGAGATCGATTCGTAGCCGTAACCACGAATGTTGTTGTCACCACCAGCGAAAAAACGCAGCGATGGCGAGAGTTTTTCAAATTCATCAGTGACGTTGGCGCCGCCTTCAAGGCGGAATAAACCACGGTGGTTTTGTCCGATACCACGAATCCAAGATGTGCGACCTAACAAACGAAGTACGCGAGTTTCAGACAACAACGCCGGGTCACCGTATTCAACCGTCACACTCTGTTTATCGCCCCACATTGGCATGTTACCGCCACGAGTCCGTGTGCGAGAAAACGAGGCACCAGGTAAAACAAACTGCACACCATCTTCTTGCAAACCTTGCGAGAAGTTTTCGTACAAGTGACGAACATACAACGTTTTGTGCCAACCACCATCGGTGATCCAGTGGCGTTCTACCGCAAGATTCGATTCCAAACTCTCCGTATCGCGGTTATCGAGATGCTTCAAACCGAACTGAAGTTGGTAGTATTCGTGCAATACGTCATCAAGTGGGATCTTGTAGCCAGCCGTGATGGTCTGCTCTGGTTTAGACAGAGAAAGCGCGGTATCAAAGCTGTGGCCTCGCGCACTCACCCATGGTTTTTTCCATTTCAGCGTACCACGCACACCAGTATCGGTAGAGTAACCAATACCCGTTTCAATTTGGTTTTTCGCAGCAGGAGCAAGTGAGACTTTGATTGGTAGGTCTCGACCATCATCTAACTTGGTGAGATCAGGCTCAACAAATACCGATGAGAACCAATCCGTATTCGAAAGGTTCTGGTTATATTCACCCACTTCAGAGACCAAGTAAGGCTCACCGGTTTTAAATGGGCGCAAAGAATCAACGCGATCTTCCCAGATCTGACTACCTAAAATTTCAACCGTACCAAAGTGATAACGGATACCACTGTCATAGTGCAGACGAACGTTAGCTTCATTAAGCTCTGGCACCACCTCTAAACGGCTCAATTTAAAGTCACCGTTAAAGTAGCCACGCTGCAACGCTAAGTTACGAATGCCCGATTTTAGAGCGTCGTATTCCCCTTGGTTTAGGATTCGACCTTCTTTCAAACGTGATTTTTTGATCAGGTTCGTGAATTCTTCATCTTCCCCCGCCTCACCTGAAATCACTACGTCCATTTCTTTGATTCTGACAGGCTCGCCCGGTTTGATGTTGACGATCAATTCATCATTATCTTTCGTAATAGTGTATGAAATTTTCGCATGATAATAACCAAGCGCATTGAGCGCTTCAGTGATACTTTGTTCCAATCGCGCCTGAAAGCGCAACGACGTGGAGTAATCGTCTTCTGGAATGGAAGACAAGTAAGCGTTCACATTATCTTCTAGCGCGCCATCAATGCCCTTTATCTTTAAGGAAACATCGGCGTAAGCGCTATGAGAAAAGGCAAGTAGACTGACAATGATCGGGGTAGCTTTTCTTATCATGCTTTTTAGCTGGATGAGGTTAAATAAACGTAAACAATAATAACGCCAATTGAAGGCTAAGTCTGTAATATTAATAGGTTTACCACGGTCTATGTCATCACAACATCATATTCAGACATAATCATTCGCAAAATTAAGACTCGTATTGAAGGACAAATACCATGCTCAACAAACAGACAATGATCAGTATAGAAGATGCGCTGCCAGGTAGAGAGACATCAATGCAAATCGATGACACGCATTTTGTAAATCAATCGAGTTTAACGGCACCGCCGCAAGCTCACCAACAACAGATTTTATTGGGAATGGGTTGCTTCTGGGGAGCAGAACGATTGTTCTGGCAAATTGAGGGCGTGGTATCCACATCCGTCGGTTACGCAGGGGGTTACACACCAAACCCAACGTACGAAGAAGTGTGCACAGGCAAGACAGGACATACCGAAGTGGTCCGAGTGGTCTTTGATGATCGCGTGATTTCTCTTGAGCATTTGCTTGCCGCATTTTGGGAAAAGCACGACCCAACTCAAGGGATGCGCCAAGGCAACGACTTAGGAACTCAATACCGCTCTGCGATTTACACCTATTCACAAGAACAGCAAGACGCAGCCGAACGTTCAAAGGTCCAGTATCAGCAAGCTCTGCAAGAAGATCAACGCTCAGCCATCACGACAGAAATTGAACCTGCTGGTCCGTATTACTTCGCTGAAACTTACCATCAGCAATACCTAGCGAAAAACCCGAACGGCTACTGTGGTTTAGGTGGCACTGGGGTTTGTTTCCCACCAAGCCTTCAAGGTTAAGCCTAAACTAAAAAGAGCGACGAAAGTCGCTCTTTTACAATTCTTGTCATTACACTGGGAGAGATAAAATTGCTTGATTTACTTCTCTAAATACAGAGAGTTGTTGGGGGTTTTTGATATCAGGCAACAGCACCTTTCCGTTATCAAAACGGAACTGACCAACACCTGCAATTGAAAACTGACCTTTGAATAAAGTCTTAACGAAACGCGCCACCTGACGTGGACGGTAAACAGCAAACTCACGTAGCATAACCACCTCAATATCCTTTTGAGAAAACACCGATTGCTCTTTCCATGGCAACCTTTATGCGCAATTTGCGACAGGGTTCATTCTATCAAATTCCTTTCTCAAAGCAACAAAATTAAAACATCATACGTTAAGGAATTGTTATAAACGGTTCTACATTTTTATTCACTGTAAGTATATACTTGGAAAGTCTCACACCCCCATATGGAACATAACAATATGAAAACTAAGACTCTCCTCCCTTTTTTCCTTGCTCTTGCTCCGGGTCTAGCACTGGCTCACAACTTATCAGTTGGTGAAAGCGTGCCAGCGGCGAAAGTAGACGCCTACGGTGAAATCGTATTGCAAGGTGAAGGCGTGGCTTATCAACCTTGGGCTACGCAACAAATGCTCGGTAAAGTCCGTGTCATTCATGCAATCGCAGGGCGCAGCAGCTCAAAAGCAATGAACGCACCACTAATGACAGCGCTAACTGAAGCGAAATTCCCGGAAGATGCTTACCAAACCACGACCATCATTAACCAAGATGATGCCGTTTGGGGAACTGGTTCATTTGTCAAATCATCGGCGCAAGACAGCAAACAAGAATTTCCTTGGTCATCAATGGTCTTAGATGAAAATGGTGTAGTGGCAAATAGCTGGGCTCTACAAGAAGAAAGCTCAGCCATCATTGTGCAAGACAAGCAAGGTAAAATTCTTTTCATCAAAGAAGGGGCTCTCAGCACGGATGAAATCAACCAAGTTCTTGGTCTAATCAAGCAAAATATCTAGTCTTAATTGCTCCTTACCGTCTTTAGGTGAGGAGCAAACTCCCGAAAACTTGCTTCTAAGTTATTATTTCATCACAGATAATCCATCTCCATTTCATAAAAGAATGAACTTTTCTGCCAAATGGGTGTTATATTATAACACTAGGTATCGTTTCGGGCTTTAAGATGCACTATCGCTGGCAAGCAATCTCACATTATTGGCGTCGCACTGTGGTCTTACTCAGTGTTGCGTTACTGATCGCTTGGAATTTTGCCACTATCGCTCATCAACTTGACCTAGTCCCGGAGCACCACAGCCACCATCATTGCCAAATGTTTGCTGGCTCGCATCATGGTCTGGTTAAGGCTCAACCAGAGCTTTTCGCACCAACTTATCAACGCTCGACATACTCAGACGTGATCAAAAAACGTTTAAATGTCAGTGATGTGCGTTATACAGCGCGCGCGCCGCCTATTTTTGCTTAAACTTAAGAAGCCTCCATACTAGAAATTAAACGAGTTGCTAACTACATGATTTAAATTAGCAATTTCAATAAAACATTTAAGCAAATTAGGAAAAGAAAATGCCTTCTAAACACGCTCTGGCTCTTGTTATCGGCCTATCTCTAGCAGCAACTGCAAACGCAGAAGAATATCGTCAACACGAAGCACACGTGCATGGTCACGTAGAATTCAATATTGCTCAAGATGGTAAAGACTTACTGATCGAAATCACTTCTCCAGGCGCGGACGTTGTTGGCTTTGAGCACGCACCTGAAAACGCAGAACAAGAGAAGGCACTTGGCGATGCTGTTGCTGCTCTAAAAAACACCGACCAGTTGTTTGCTATCAACAAACAAGCGAAATGTGTGATTGAAGATGTTCACGTATCCCACACCCTAGGCCAAGATTCTCATGAAGGTCATGAACACCACGACCATGAGAGCCACGATCACGATAAGCATGACCACGAAGGTCACGATCATGACAAACATGACCATGACAAGCACAAAGACCATGATCACGACGAACATGCACATGATGATGACCACCACGATCACGAAGGTCATGAACATCACGACGAGCATGAGGGTCACGATCATGAACACGGCGGCCACGGTGAATTCACAGCAGAATACCGCTACCACTGTGACTCTGTTGCCGATCTAAACAGCATCAATACCACTTGGTTCAAGCAATTCCCTGCAACAGAATCAATCAGTGCAAACCTATTCACTGACACCACTCAGTCTGCGACTAGCCTAAGCAAAGACAACGCAAAGATCGCAATTAAATAAATCACATGGCGTGTAAGTACTTACTTACACGCCATTGCTTTGGTAATTTATTATGACTGAAACCACGTTAAACGTTGTTGAGCTCTCTAATGCCCAGTTTGTCTGGCCCGGCTCCGAAAACGCGACCATTAACATCCCCCAGTTACACATTGCTCAAGGCGAGCATGTCTTTATCAAAGGCCCAAGCGGCTGCGGTAAATCGACTCTGCTTGCCCTGTTAACAGGCATCAATACGCTCACATCTGGTTCATTGTCTGTATTAGACACCGATATCGCGAGTTTGAGAGCGAGTCAAAGAGACAAGTTTCGCGCCGATCACATTGGCTATATCTTCCAACAATTCAATTTGTTGCCTTATCTCAATGTGATAGAGAACGTTCTCATTCCATGCCAATTCAGTAAAATTCGCCGCGACCGCGTTACTCCAAATGCTTCAACGACATCACTGGAAGAACAAGCGACGACGCTACTGGAGCGTTTGCGTTTACCTAAAGCCCTGCATGACAAACCGGTATCAGAGCTCAGTATTGGTCAGCAACAACGTGTCGCAGCAGCGCGTGCTTTGATCGGTCAGCCTGAACTGGTGATTGCCGATGAGCCCACATCGGCACTCGATCATGACAACCGCAAAGCATTCATTGAACTCTTGATGGAGCAAGCCAACCTTGCCAACGCGACGTTGGTCTTCGTCAGTCATGACCCGACACTAGAATCCTTATTTGACCGAACACTTAATCTGCCTGAAATCAATCAAGCGCAAACCCTAGGAGCCGCATCATGAGTGCTGTTGTAAAGCTCGCTTGGAAAAGCCTGATGAACCGCAAAGCGACCGCTATTCTCACCATCATGACGGTCGCCATTTCTGTTGTTCTACTATTAGGCGTAGAGCGCATTCGAACCCAAGCCAAAGATAGCTTCGCCAATACTATTTCTGGAACTGACCTAATTGTCGGAGGTCGCTCAGGACAAGTGAACCTGCTGCTGTACTCAGTGTTCAGAATCGGCAATGCCACCAACAATATTGACTGGAAGAGCTACCAAGAGTTTGCGAACCACCGAGCCGTCGATTGGGCAATCCCAATCTCGTTGGGTGATTCACACAAAGGCTTTCGAGTGATGGGCACCAACCACAGCTATTTCGAACATTATAAGTACGGAAGTAAGCAACCACTAACTTTCTCTGAAGGTCGAGAGTTCAACGGTTTATTCGAAACGGTTCTAGGTTCTGATGTCGCCAAAAAACTGGGTTATAAAATCGGTAGTGAGATCATCATTGCCCATGGCATCAGTGATGTAGGCTTTAGCCGTCATGACAACTTGCCGTTTAAAGTCGTTGGTATTCTTGCTCCAACGGGCACACCAGTGGACAAAACCGTCCACGTCTCATTGGAAGCAATTGAAGCGATTCACGTCGGTTGGGAAAGCGGGGCTCGCTTAGGTCCGACACCAAGTGCCGCAGACCTCAAAGCCAGAGATTTTCAACCAAAGCAGATCACTGCGATGCTGGTCGGGTTGAAGTCACGCATCCAGACTTTTGCTCTGCAAAGACAAATCAACACTTATCCGAAAGAGCCTCTTAGTGCCATCATGCCGGGCGTCGCTCTGCATGAATTATGGGGAATGATGTCGGTTGCGGAACAAGCACTGATGGCAGTCTCAGGCTTTGTAGTCGTGGCAGGTTTATTGGGTATGTTGAGTAGCTTGCTGACCAGCTTACAAGAACGCCGCCGTGAAATGGCCATCCTGCGCGCAATGGGGGCAAGACCTAAACACGTCTTCTCGCTACTGATCAGTGAAGCAAGTTTACTCACGTTTGCTGGCATCATTACCGGCGTTGCGGGCTTGTATTCCATTCTTGCCCTCTTGCAACCAATAATCCAACAAAGTTATGGTATACACCTAACCTTAACGGCACTGTCGCCGTATGAATGGATGTTGCTTGGCTTTGTACAGTGTGCAGGTATTGTGATTGGCTTCATCCCAGCATTCCGTGCTTACCGACAATCGCTCAGTGATGGAATGACAATTAGGATTTAGTAAAAATGTGGAAAAAAATACTCGCTAGCTGTTTGCTACTGATTTCCTTCACTGCACCAGTAATGGCCAGTGACGAACCGCTGAAACTCGATTGGATTGATCTTGTGCCAGAGAATGAGCGCAAGATGTTCGACAGTGTAGGCATGCCAGCTACAGACCACAACGGTGGTGCGGCACTTCAATCTAAGATTGGTAATGTTCGTCCTGAGCTTAACGGCAGCAAAGTGAAAATCCCTGGCTTCGTGATCCCATTAGAAGGTGATGCGAATACAGTGACGGAATTCTTACTGGTGCCATACTTTGGCGCTTGTATCCACGTTCCACCACCACCACCAAACCAGATCATTTATGTCAAATTCCCGAAAGGTGCACCAGTACAGGAGCTATGGGATGTCATTTATGTGGTGGGAACTCTGAAAACTGAAACGATCGAACATGAGTTGGCAGAAACGGCCTACGTGATTGAAGGCTCATCAATTGAAGCCTACGATGATATGTAGCTTGTTTGATAGCTAATAACTTGGTTGCGAATCAATAACTCCGTTGATTAGTAGGATAGATACACTAGGCGTCGCTTCGGCGCCTTTTTTATGCCTGCCAGATATACTTAGTTACACGATATAGCGAGACAAATACGCGAGTATACCGACATACAAAACCAAAAGTAGCGCTATCGACAGGTGTTTTCTCAGTTTGCTTACGTCTGAATATCTCATCACCCCTCCAAAATAATGATAACAATTTTAACAACTCATTATCATTTTGAATAGCCCTATTCTGTCAAAATCCGGACATGCCTCTCTGGTCGAGAAAACAGGAAAGGTGTAAATTTAAGCAAGTGCTAATCGCCAGCCTTGGTAGGAAATAAAATGGCAGAACCAACAAAGCAACCTGTTGTTATTGAACACGAACCCACACAACAAAAACACACTCACCACGAAAAGAAGTCTGGCTACATCAAAGACAGTGCGAGCCGTGTTCAAAGCATTGCTCAAATCTACGGATTAGATGCTTTGTTGCAAAACGATCCTCCAGCTAAAACTGCGCTTGAACGCGCTCAGTTACGTGAACAACGCCGCCAAGAACAGAGACAAAAGAACTTAGAGCAAATCCTCAAACTGGCGCACAGCTCATGTCGAGATGAGACCGCTGGTGAGCCAGACCAAGACTGGTTGTATCGTTTTTTCGATATGGCGCAAGACATCCACAACAGCTCAATGCAAAAGCTCTGGGCGCAAGTCATGAAGCGCGAAGTGACCAACCCCGGCTCAACTTCGATGAAAGCACTTAAAGTGTTGAAAGACATGTCGCCAAGAGAAGCCCAAACTCTGCAACGTGCCGCGACGCTAGCGTGCAGTTTTGGTGGAGATAGCAGTCGCAAACTGCTGATTGGCTACAAAGCGCATGGCGGGATGTTCAGCTTTGGCAAACGCGACACCACCAGCAACCTTAATATGGGTAGCTTCCAACTTCCTTATTCAAGTTTGTTAGTGTTGATTGAACTGGGACTGCTGCACAGCACTGAACTAGAGTCAGGAGAGATTGGCATTGAAACGCCTTTGATGCTCACCTATCAAGGTAAAAACTTATCACTGCAGGTAAATACCAAAGGCGTGCGCCTGTTGTACTACCGCTTTACTCCGACAGGTAATGAGTTGTGTAAGCTGCTTGGTAACAAACCTAATAATCAATACTATGACCAGATGCTAGCGCTTCTAAATCAAAGATTTAGCGTTCATAGCGAAGCCAAAACCACAGTAAACCACACCGTTTAGTACATAAAAAAGAGCTTTTGGTCACCTATGATCCAAAAGCTCTTTTAACTGCTCAGTGACTTTTTGGCCACCTATGATCCAAATGCTTTTTTATCGGATCACACCGCGTTGTCTAAGGTCGATTAAACACAACTCCACCAGCTCTTCGACACTCTTTTCGCCGGCTGGCAAATCAATTTCTGGGCTTGCTGGAGCTTGGTATTCAGAGTCAATACCAGTGAAATTCGGGATTTCTCCTGCGCGTGCTTTTTTGTACAAGCCTTTCGGATCGCGACCTTCACACACTTCTAAAGAAGCATTGACGAACACTTCAATAAACTCGCCCTCTGGCAACAGATCACGCACCAATTGACGCTCTGCGCGGTGAGGAGAAATAAATGCCGACAGAACAATCAAACCCGCGTCTGCCATCAGTTTCGCCAGTTCACCAATACGACGAATGTTCTCGCGACGATCTTGCTCAGAAAAGCCTAAGTCGCTACACAAGCCATGACGAACATTGTCGCCATCAAGCAAATAAGTGTGATAACCCAATTCGGCTAAGCGATTTTCCAATGCACCTGCCACCGTTGATTTGCCCGCGCCAGATAGCCCAGTAAACCAAAGTACCGCAGGCTTCTGCTTTTTTAATCCAGCACGAAACTGTTTATCAACCGAGTGCTGATGCCAAACGATGTTTTCATCTTTTACCGGAGTTTCGGCAGTCATAACGTATCCTTGTAAATTTACAGATTAAAACGGAAAGAAGACCGGAATCAGCGTCAGTACTAGCACTGAATACACGATGGAAATCGGCACGCCGATTCGCACATAATCGGTCAATTTGTAATTCCCTACGCTGTATACCAACAAATTGGTTTGGTATCCGTAAGGAGAAATAAAACTGGCACTGGCGCCAAACAGCACCGCCATAATGAAAGGCATTGGGTCAACGCCATAACCTACCGCCATGCTATAACCAATAGGGAAAGAAAGCGCCGCCGCCGCATTGTTGGTCACGAGCTCAGTTAGCACTAAAGTCATAATGTAAGTGGCGACTAGCGCGCCAAACACACCCCAGCCATTAAAGGCTTCAATAAACATATCGCCCATTCGCACCGATAAACCGGATGTAATCATCAGCTGGGCGATAGACAACGCCGAACCCACAATCACCACAATATCGATTGGGAAGCGGCGACGAAGTTCGGAAAGTTGAATCACGCCAAAAGCAAGTAGCGCAATCAGATAAGCTGCCAGACCTTTGATAATCGGTACGATCTCTAGCAACGCACAGCCAATCACAGCGGCAAAACCAAATAACACCAAAGCCGATTTGTTGGCGTCTAAACGCGCGCTGGAATCCAGATCGTTCACCAACACAAACTCTTTACGGTGAGCACGGCGTTCCGTCTCAAAGCGCTTACCGGGTACCAAAACTAACGTATCGCCTGCAGCTAAAGTGATATTACCTAAGCCACCTTCAAGGCGTTCATGGCCACGACGAATCGCTACAACCACCGCATCAAAACGGTCACGGAAGCGACTCTCTTTCAGCGTTTTATGACAGAAGGTCGCCGATGAACTGACTACCACTTCAATGAAGTTCTGACCGTTAAGGTGCTGATGGCCAAACAGCGTTAAACCAGGAATTTCTTGCAGTGTTGCGACACTCTCAACATCGCCACAAAACAGCAGCCGATCTTTAGCGTTGAGGACAAAATCAGGACCAACAGACGGAACCGTCACACCATCGCGAATCACTTCAGCAAGGAACAATTTTCTCAGGGCACGCAGGTTATTTTCGGTAATGGTGCGCCCAACTAGCGGCGAACCCGGTTCAACACGAGATTCTAGAAAGTAAGGTAAATCTTCTTGGCTTTGGTCATCGTAATTGGGCAACAGATAACTCAGCGGAATAAGAATAAGCACACCGCCTACCAGTACCGCTAAGCCAATCATGGTTGGAGTAAAGAAGCTCAAGCTTGGCAGCCCGGCATCTTCAACAAAACTGTTGATAATTAAGTTGGTCGAGGTACCAATCAACGTCAACGTACCACCAAAAATCGCTGCATAAGAAAGCGGAATCAAAAGCTTAGAAGGCGCATGTTGTTGGTTGCGTTTAATCGCGCCAATTAACGACACCACAACCGCGGTGTTATTTGTGAAAGAAGAAAGTAAAGCGGTAGAAAAGCCCAACTTGGCAATCACACTGCCGAGATGGCCTTCAGAAATACTGCGACTGACCCAACTGATCAATAAGGTTTTTTCTAATGCGCTCGATGCGAGGATCAGCAGCACTAGGGTCAGAAGTGAAGAATTAGTAAAGTTTGCCGCAATGGTATTGAGCTCAATCATCCCCACCATAAAGGCGATGAAAGCGGCTCCAGCAAATACGTAACTTGGTTTAATTTTGGTTACGAGTAAACAAGTGATAATGCCAAGCAAAATCGCTAATACAAATCCTTGTTCCCACATAGCCAATCCTTACCAATAAACCCGATACGGGCACAACAACGACTCGTGCAAACTTAGCTGCACGGAGTGACAAACGAGTAACCAGACAAAAAAGCAAAGCAAGCGAAAAAGAACGCCAGAATGCTCGGTTTCTTGGGCTTCCGGAGCATTCTGGATTCGGGGGAAATCAGCCTGACGGGTTTCGCAATCCAGTCAGGCTAGGTGAACCAATTACTTCTTCAATAACTGGCTCAGGTCTTTAGCTTCCCAATGCGGGAAGTGCTTACGAACCAAAGCATTGAGTTCAAGTTCGAACGCTGAAACATCCGCAAGACCACGCTCAACAGCAGCCAAACTTTCTTTCACCATGCCGGCACCTACTGTTACATTGGTTAGACGATCGATGATGATGAAGCCGCCGGTATCGGCACAATCTTGGTAGTTATCCAATGCGACAGATTCGTTCAGCGACCACTCACACAAACCGATGCCGTTGAGTGGCAATTCAGCTGCACCGTGAGTCGAAAGATTGTTGATGTCGTACTGGTGACGAATCGCTTCAACGTGACCAACCGTCTTCTTACCAGCAATCTTAATGTCGTAATCACGACCCGGTTGCAGCGGTTGCTCTGTCATCCACACTACGTCAGCCAACAAGTGGTTGGTTGATTCCACTTGTGCATTTTCCAGCACCAGCAAATCACCACGACTGATATCAATTTCGTCATTCAGAGTCAGCGTAACAGCCAGACCTGCTTGTGCTTCCTGTACATCGCCATCAAAGGTCACGATGCGTGCAACGGTTGAGGTTTTGCCTGATGGCAGCGCCTTGATCGCATCACCGACTTTCACTGAGCCTGATGAAATCGTGCCCGCAAACCCACGGAAATCAAGGTTAGGACGGTTTACATACTGAACAGGGAAACGGAAGTCGCCTTCGCCTTTCTCGTGGTCAACATCCACAGTCTCAAGTAGCTCAAGCAAAGATGGACCTTCAAACCAGCTTAAGTTCTGTCCTTTCTCTACTACGTTGTCGCCTTCTAGCGCTGACAACGGAATGATTTGGATATCCGTCTCACCCGCTAGGTTTTCTGAGAACTGCAGGTACTCATCGCGGATCTCTTCAAAACGTTCTTGTGAGTAATCCACCAAGTCCATTTTGTTGATAGCAACAACGAAGTGTTTCAAACCCAGTAGGTTAGAAATGAATGAGTGACGACGCGTTTGGTCTAATACACCTTTACGTGCATCAACCAAAATCACAGCCAAATCACAGGTCGATGCACCTGTTGCCATGTTACGTGTGTACTGCTCATGTCCTGGCGTGTCAGCAATGATGAACTTACGTTTCTGCGTCGAGAAGTAACGGTAAGCCACATCAATAGTGATGCCTTGCTCGCGTTCTGCTTGTAGACCATCTACCAGCAATGCCAAATCTGGCTTTTCACCCGTGGTGCCTACGCGTTGGCTATCCGAGTGAACTGCAGCTAGCTGATCTTCATAAATTTGTTTTGAGTCATGGAGTAAGCGACCGATTAGGGTACTTTTACCGTCATCTACCGAGCCACAAGTCAGGAATCTAAGTAACGACTTGTACTGGTGTTGTTTTAAATAGCCTTCAATACCAAGCTCGGCCAATTGAGCTTCAACTGCACTGTTCATTATCTTTCCTTAGATCCTTTAGAAGTAACCTTGACGTTTCTTAAGCTCCATCGATCCTGACTGATCGTGGTCGATCGCACGACCTTGGCGCTCACTTGAGGTTGCCACCAGCATTTCTTCGATGATGCCTGTTAGCGTGTTTGCTTCAGACTCAATCGCGCCAGTCAGCGGGTAACAACCCAAAGTACGGAAACGAACACTCTTCTCTTCAATCATTTCACCTGGCTCTAGCTTCATGCGGTCATCGTCTACCATGATCAGCATGCCATCACGCTCAACAACAGGTCGCTTGTCTGCAAGGTACAGAGGCACGATCTCGATGTTTTCTAGGTAGATGTATTGCCAGATATCCAGCTCAGTCCAGTTTGAAAGTGGGAACACACGAATGCTCTCCCCTTTGTTTACTTGACCGTTGTATGTTTTCCAAAGCTCTGGACGTTGGTTTTTCGGATCCCAGGTATGGTTCTTATCACGGAATGAATACACGCGCTCTTTTGCACGTGACTTCTCTTCATCACGACGTGCACCACCGAATGCCGCATCAAAACCGTACTTGTTCAGAGCCTGCTTCAAACCTTGAGTCTTCATGATGTCAGTATGCTTTGAAGAGCCGTGTACAAATGGGCTACAACCCATTGCTAGACCTTCTGGGTTCTTATGAACCAAAAGCTCAAAGCCGTATTTCTCAGCGGTACGATCACGAAACTCGATCATCTCACGGAATTTCCAATCCGTATCTACGTGCAGTAGTGGGAATGGAATTTTGCCTGGGTAGAAGGCTTTGCGCGCAAGATGCAACATGACTGATGAATCTTTACCAATCGAATACATCATGACTGGGTTATCGAACTCAGCCGCAACTTCGCGGATGATATGAATACTCTCCGCTTCGAGTTGTTTAAGGTGAGTTAAACGTTGTTGGTCCATGTTTTGTCTTTCCTTTTTAAGCTTGAAGGCTCATTAGTCCCTAATCTTTGGTCTGAAATTATATGGAGCTGGCAATAGCACTTTTGTTGAATTCAGTACTAGACAAAAACCAGTCCAACTTTTGAGACAGACGCACAACTTCGCCGACAACAATCAAAGACGGAGCTTGAGCTTCTTTAGATAATTCAGATAGTTGAGAAAGTTCTCCGGTGAAAACTTTTTGCTGGATTTGCGTACCGCGCTCGATGATGGCGATAGGGGTTGAGGCTGCCCTACCATGTTTGATGAGCTGATTCTGAATATAGTGTGATTTCATCAGCCCCATGTAGATCACTAAAGTTTGATTCCCGCGCGCTAATGTCGACCAATCCATGTCGTCACTTTCTTCTTTCAGGTGACCCGTGACAAACAGTGCTGACTGCGCGTAATCACGATGCGTCAGCGGAATACCGGCATAAGCGGTCGCTCCCGCAGCGGCAGTAATGCCTGGAACCACTTGAAAACGCACACCAGCATCAGCCAAAACTTCCAGTTCTTCACCACCGCGGCCAAACACAAATGGATCGCCACCTTTGATGCGCACCACTTTGTAGCCTTGCTTAGCAAAGTCCACCAGCAGTTGGTTGGTCTTTTCTTGCGGCACACTGTGGTGCCCAGCACGTTTACCCACGCACACCAAAATGGTTTCGCTTGGAATTAATGACATAATCTCATCAGACACCAGGTAGTCATAAAGCACGACGTCAGCTTGTTGCAGGCAGTTGAGTGCTTTCAGCGTTAATAGCTCAGGGTCACCCGGGCCGGCACCAACAAGGGCAACTTCGCCTGGCTGAAGAGATTGCTTACTGAAACGCGGAAGATCGGCAGCTTGGTTATCCGAAACCAGCCGAGGCTTGTTGATTGGGAAATTCGTTACTGAATCGTTAACTGCCATGTGCTTGCTCATCATCCATTGATATCGTTATGGATGGCATTATGGCGGTGGGTTTATATTACCGGAAATTCTAAAATTTCATTTTTTATTCAAAAAACTGCTAAGAAGCTTTTGTTAGGTCTCATTCAAAATGGTGAAAAAGTCATCACTTTGACACTTTCCTCCGCATTTAATTGCCTAATGTTCACAGTTTTCTGCATCTTAGCCTGAGCTTGCACTAATATTTGTTACATTACGCTGTACGACCCCTCTATCCCATTTAATTGGAGCACCTCATGAAAATGGCAGTTAATCCCGTATCCGTCGCAGTTTTAAGCGGTATGTTGACGCTTGCTGGCCCAGCGATGGCGGACACCATCAAGCTACGTATTATCGAAACCACCGACATTCACACCAATGTGATGGACTACGACTACTACAAAGATCAGCCTTCTCAGCAAATCGGTCTTAGCCGTGCGGCGACACTGGTTAAGCAAGCTCGTGAAGAAGCAGTGAACAGTGTTTTGGTCGACAATGGCGACTTGATTCAAGGCAGCCCGATGGGCGATTACATGGCAGCTAAAGGGATTAACGCTGGCGAAATCCACCCGGTATACAAAGCGATGAACCAGTTGGATTACGATGTGGGTAATATTGGTAACCACGAATTCAACTACGGTCTTGAGTTCCTGAAAAACTCTATCGACGGTGCGAACTTCCCTTATGTTAGTGCTAATGTTTTCGACAAGAAGACAGGCGAGCACTACTTCAAACCTTATCTAATTAAAACGCACACGTTCAAAGACACTGATGGTCAAAGCCACGAAATCAAAGTGGGTTACATCGGCTTCGTCCCGCCACAAATCATGGTATGGGATAAGAAGAATCTAGAAGGTAAAGTCTTCGCTGAAGACATCACTGAGACAGCGAAGAAGCTGGTTCCTCAGATGAAAAAAGAAGGCGCAGACGTGATTGTGGCGATTCCACACTCGGGCATTTCCACTGACCCATACAAGCTAGGCGCTGAAAACTCAGTTTACTACCTCACAGAAGTTGAAGGCATTGATGCGATTGCCTTTGGTCACTCTCACGCCGTATTCCCGGGTAAAGACTTTGCCAAGCTGCAAGGTGTCGACAACGCCAAAGGCACAATTAATGGTGTAACCGCAGTGATGCCGGGTCGTTGGGGTAGCCACGTTGGTGTAATGGACTTAATGCTGAAAGAAAAAAACGGCAAGTGGCAAGTGGTTGAAGGTCAATCTGAAGCGCGCCCTATCTTCGATAAAGCTAACAAGAAATCTTTGGCAGAAGCCGATAAAGGCATCGTGGATGCACTTGTTGATGACCATAAAGGCACACGTGAATTCGTCAACCAGCCAATCGGTAAAGCGAATGACGTGATGTACAGCTTCCTAGCGCTTGTACAAGATGATCCAACGATTCAAATCGTAAACCTTGCTCAGAAGGATTACGTGGAACGCTTTATCCAAGGCGACCCAGATCTTGCAGACATTCCAGTACTAAGCGCAGCCGCACCATTTAAAGTGGGCGGACGTAAAGACGATCCAAATGGTTTCACCGAAGTAGAGTCCGGACAGCTGACTTTCCGTAATGCCGCGGATCTTTACCTATACCCGAACACGCTGGTAGCAATGAAGGTTAAAGGCAAAGAAGTTCATGAATGGCTAGAGTGCAGTGCAGGTCAGTTCAATCATATTGATGTTAACAGCACCAAACCTCAGTCTTTGATCAACTGGGATAGCTTCCGCACTTACAACTTCGACGTGATAGATGGTGTGAACTACCAAATCGATGTTACTCAACCGCCGAAGTACGATGCGGATTGTAAAGTGATCAACCCAGACTCACAGCGTATCGTGAACCTGACTTACAACGGTAAACCGGTTGATCCGAAACAAGACTTCATCATCGCAACCAACAACTACCGTGCTTACAGTGCAACCTTCCCGGGTACTGGTCCGGACTTCATCGCATTTGATTCTCCAGATGAGAACCGCTCTGTAGTGGCCGCTTACATCTCTCGCATCAGTAAAGAGCAAGGTGAAGTAACACCAAGCGCGGATAACAACTGGTCATTCGCACCAATCAAATCGGATAACAAACTTGATGTTCGTTTTGAAACCTCACCAAGTGATAAAGCTGCGCAGTTCATCAAAGAGAAAGGGCAATACCCGATGAAACGTGTCGCAACTGACGAAGTTGGTTTCGCGATTTACCAAATTGACCTGAATAAGTAAGGCAAGTTTTGCAATGAATTCAAGCGGCTCTCATGAGCCGCTTTTTTGTTGTCAGTAAAAACCGTTAGAATGAGAAAAACCATTTCTGAGTTATCACATGCACAGCGATCTTTTTTCTGACTTAATCAACCATGACTTCCTCGAAGGTGAAGCGAATCAGCTAATTGAACATGGGCAACAGCTAGAGTTGCCGACACGCCATATTCTCAATCATCAAGGTGAATCCAGCTCGCACATCTACTTTGTGTTAGAAGGTTTATGCCATGCCAGTTATCTGACCGATAAAGGGAAGGAATTCAGTAAAGAGTTCTACTGGGAAAAGGATTGGGTGATTGGCTTTGAAGGGCTTATTAAGAATCAGCCCTCGCCGTACTTATTAGAAACGCTGACACCTTGTCATCTGTTTTGCTTGCCGATTGAAGTGCTACACCAATGGCGTGAAGAAAAGCATCCTATCTACTTAAAGCTGCTCGAAGCGCAATTGATGCATAAAGAAAACAAAGAACGCTTTATGTTGCTCTACTCACCAGAAGAGCGCTACCAACTGTTTTGTCAGCATTATCCAGACTTAGAACAGCGTATTACCGATAGCCAGATTGCCGCTTACTTGGGGATTACCGCGATCAGTTTAAGTCGAATAAAAACCCGGTTGAAGCAGCATCATGAAAAGTAGAACTAAAATAATATTGACAAAAAACAATCACTTTCAGTAGTCACACTCTTATTATTAACTAACGCTATTTGTTTGAAGTATAAGCAAAAATCTCAAATCCCATCTGGATATGCATAAGGATATACTACACCCTGCATAGCCAAATTTCATATCACTCGCCTCACATGGCGGGCGAGTGTTTCATCATGAGTTAAGGGAAAAGATTATGTTTGGAAAACTGAAAGCCGCCGCCGGTGATGCCGCAAACAATAAAGCAGCAACACTCATAACGACACACGTAGAACCCGTAATGGAAGAAATCCAAGGCTACTCTCCGGCAGTTATCATGGAAGATGAGACCTACCAGAGCCAAGTGATTGAGCCGACGCTCGTTGCACTTCAAGCGGCTTCGTCAGGCGTGACCTCAATGCTGCCAAACTTTAATGAGAAATTTAGCGCCTGCATGTTCCACCTTCGTGGCGAACTGCTCGAACTATCAGAAGATAAAGTCGCACTGATCGACGACTTCAAACAACAGCTACCTGCAACTGTTATGGAAGGCTTAAAGCTATAGCGGTGTACAAAAACAAAAAAACGGCTAAATCGTTAGCCGTTTTTTACTGTATTGCTGGTTTTACTTCAGCAAACGGGCACGGAATTGACGACCTTTCATCTTGCCGTTACTGATAGTTTGTAGCGCTTTCTTCGCCACTGACTTTTCTACCGCAACATAAGCACGCATTGGGAACAGGTGAATCTTACCCACTTGTGCTCCTGTGATGCCATTTTTACCCGTTAAGCAACCTAGAATGTCGCCTGCGCGCACTTTCTGCTTCTTGCCGCCATCGATGTTAATCGTCACCATCTTAGCTTGATATGGCTGCTGAGTTGATTTCGCGGGCAATGTTGCTGGAACCACGTCCATGTCTAGATACTCTTCGATACGAGCCACACGCAGGCCGTCTTTTTCACCAAAGAAGCTGAATGCTAAGCCTTTGCTGCCAGCACGACCAGTACGACCAATACGGTGAACGTGTACTTCTGGGTCACGAGACAATTCGAAGTTAAATACCGCATCTAGATTGTCAACGTCCAAACCGCGTGCCGCCACATCTGTTGCAACAAGGATCGAAACACTCTTGTTAGCAAACTGAACCAAGGCTTGGTCACGTTCGCGTTGTTCTAGATCCCCATGAAGATCGATAACACTGAATCCTTTGTGATGTAGTTCATCTGCTACATTCTGTACTTCTTTCTTCGTGTTACAGAACACCACTGCCGACTCTGGCTGGTGAGTCAGTAGTAGGTTTGCCAGAGCTTCATCTCGTGCTTCTGAACCTTCTACGTTGTAAAAGTACTGCGCAATGCTCGACGTATCGTGAGTGGATTCTACTTTGATCATCTCTGGCGATTGCATAATACGTTGAGCAATCTGTTCGATTTTCTCAGGGAACGTTGCACTGAATAGTAAAGTTTGACGCTGTTTGGGCGCGGCTTCAATGATCGCATCGAGTGCATCTTGGAAGCCCATATCTAGCATACGATCCGCTTCATCCAGAACTAGCGTGTTTAGCTCTTCTAGGTTAATGCGACCTTTCTCTAGGTGATCAAGGATACGACCTGGCGTACCAACAAGAATATGAGCGCCATGTTCTAGTGAACCAATTTGCGGTCCCATTGGCATACCACCACAGAGCGTAAGCACTTTGATGTTGTGAATACTACGGCCCAAAGTACGAATTTCTTTTGCCACCTGATCAGCCAGTTCACGCGTCGGACAAAGCACTAAAGATTGTACACGGAAGCGTTTTACGTTTAGGTTGGATAGTACGCCAAGACCAAACGCCGCTGTTTTACCTGAGCCGGTTTTACCCTGACCAATCACATCACGCTGATTCAAAATCGCAGGTAAGCTCAACGCTTGAATTGGCGTCATATGGGTGTAGTTCAATGATTCAAGCGTCTCTAGTAGCGCTGGAGTAAGCCCTACTTGGTCAAAAGTTTGTTTGCTCACAGGGAAATATCCTCAGGTGGGATGAAAAAGAGGGCACATTATCGCCAGATTTGTCACGAAGACCAGTGAAAATTAACCATTGTTAATGAGTAATAGCAGAAAACGACGTAAAGTCAGCTGCATTCGCTTATTAATGGATATTGGAAATGATCAACTGGACTGCCCTACCTTTCTCTCAACTGACAACAACACAACTCTACGAGATGCTGCGCCTGCGCGTTGATGTATTTGTGGTGGAACAAACCTGTCCATATCCAGAGCTAGACGGCAAAGATACGTTAGAAGGCGTGTATCACCTATTGGGCTATCAAGGCGATGAGCTGGTTGCCTGCGCTCGATTATTACCTGCTGGAACCACTTACGACAATGTGAGCATCGGCCGTGTGGTCACCAAACAAAGCGCTCGCGGTGGTGGTCTTGGACATGAACTGCTTGAGCAAGCTTTACAACATTGCCAACAGTTTTGGACAGGCCAAACGATCGATATCGGAGCACAAGAACACCTGATGGCTTTCTATGCAAGCCATGGCTTTGAAGTGATTTCTGAAAGCTACCTTGAAGATGGCATCCCTCATGTCGATATGCGCCGAGTAAGCTAAATGTCGCCTTACCACCTAGCACTATTCTTACTGGTGATCGGAAATTTGGCGGCATCACTCTCCGATGTCGCCGTTAAACTGATTGAAGGTGGTATTAGCCCGTTCCAATATATGTTTGTTCGCCAACTGGCTTCACTGCTGCTCATCTTACCTTTTTACCTCAAACAAAAACCAAATAAACGTAGCCTAAAGCAAGCACTTATTACCTTGTTGCGAGCGCACCTAATATTAATAGGTAGCGGATGTATGATGGTTGCAGTGACTCACCTCCCTCTGGCAACTGCCAACGCGGTTTTTTACGCAGCCCCTATTCTAATGCTGCCACTATCGATATTGTTTCTTAACGAGCACCCACCTCTGAGCAAAATTCTACTAACTTGCTTCGGGTTCCTTGGTGTCTTAGTGGTATTACGGCCGGATCACTTTCATTGGGCAGCACTATTTGCACTCGGCACGGCGAGCACACTGGCGATGTTCAATATATTGGTAAGAAAACTACCGAGCGAACAATCTGTCGTTACCACACTTTGGTGGACTACGCTGTTCTCGTTACCAATCTCTGCAGTACTGGCTGGGTTTTACTGGCAACCTATAACGTGGCAAGAACTGGCATTGGTTGTTGCGAGTGCGGTTTGCATCTTAAGTTATAACGGTTTGGCAGTATTGGCTTATCAAAAAGCGCCGGCGGGAGAGATAGCCTTAGCTGAATACTCAGGCTTAGTGTTTGTCACGCTCTTTGGGATATGGTGGTTTGATGAAATTCCAGATTGGCTGACTGCTATAGGGATAATAATGATCGTATTACCGCTCTTACCATGGAATAAAAGAAAAACACTCGCTAGAAAACAAATTAGACGTTAACAGATCAACAGCCATAAAAAAGGCGCGAATCATCGCGCCTTTAGAATGCTTATTAATGAACGCTATTTATTACGTCCGAATGTCCCATCAGATAGACGGAAGAACATCACCGACTCGCCACTTTTCTCTAGCTGAAGCATATCTAATTTACCATCGTCAGCAAGCTTAAAGCGCACCAATTGACCTTGCTTGATTCGACTCAAAGGTTTATCGCTGCCTTCAATTTTAACTAGGGCGTTTAAGTCTGCCATCGGCAGTTGGTTACTGCGGAATACTTGAGCCAAGGTATCGCCATTCTTCACCGTGTATTCTTTCCACTGCTCAGACTTAGGCTCTGAGTTTTGTGCAGAGCGCTGCTCACTTAAGCTTTGCGCGTTCAACTGAATCGCAACGCGTTGATTCTCTACTTGGGTGTCTTCAAGCAGTACTTCTGTATCTTTTGGTACTGGGATGATCAAAAGCACCAACACCACTGGCACCAATACCATCAGTGCACGTTGATGTAGTTTTGGAAGACGATGCCAAAACTGAGTCACAGGCTGTAATCTTTCCTGCCACTTCTCTTTATTGAATGGCTGCTTCCAATCGATAGCAGCGAACTTTTGTTTCATCAATTCGACATGGTCGACTTGCTGCTTTTTCTTTCTGCGACGATTCATTCTGATGAGTCCCTTAATACTTCTGATGTCAGTATAAAAATACCAGCGCGGAGAGTATATGTTTTTCACTAAAGTAAAATGTAATTTGGCGTAAATTAGCAGAAATTTCACTTGGAGTAAGAGATAAGTCACACCCTCTACTCCTCATAGAGACATTCGAGCGCAATCATTTAAACCTAGCCTCGAACCTGATATCCTGTGCCTTTATCACTCCTAATAAGAGCGACATTCATGTCTGAAATTAAATTTGAAACTGCAGAACAAAAAGCAAGCTACGGTATTGGTCTGCAAATGGGTCAGCAACTTGCTGGTTCTGGTCTAGAAGGTCTTAGCGTTGACGCTATCGCTGCTGGTATTGCAACGGCACTAACTGGTGACATGCCTTCTATCGAAATCGACGAAATCAACAACGCACTGCAAGAGCTACACACTCGTGCAGAAGCAGTTCGTCAAGAAGCAGCTAAAGCTGCAGCGGCTGACGGCGAAGCGTTCCTAAAAGACAACGCTCTACGTCCAGAAGTAAACGTTCTTGAGTCTGGTCTTCAGTACGAAATCATCACTGAAGGCACTGGTGAAATCCCAACTGCTGCATCTCAAGTACGTGTTCACTACCATGGTGAACTAACTGACGGCACTGTATTCGACAGCTCTGTATCTCGCGGTCAACCTGCTGAGTTCCCAGTAACTGGCGTAATCAAAGGTTGGGTTGAAGCTCTTCAACTAATGCCTGTTGGTTCTAAGTGGAAACTATACATCCCACAAGATCTAGCATACGGTGAGCGTGGCGCAGGTGCTGCTATCCCTCCATTTGCAGCTCTAGTATTCGAAGTAGAACTACTAGACATCCTGTAATTGAGACTCTCCTCAATACAAATTCGAAGCGGCGCTCACTAGCGCCGCTTTTTTTGTCTAAAATAAACAGACTTAAGCTCAACAACCTTTAAGTCTCTGTTATCTTAAGTAGTGAATAAACAATAATAATCGCAAGCCACACGGAGGTATTATGCGTAAAACACTCCTCACCTTAACGCTGCTTTCAATGAGCATTGGTACAGCCCACGCTTTTCTTGATGCGGTAACCGATAAGGAAAGCCAAGAAGGTTTAATGGACATGGTCAGCCAAGGCATGAATGCGGAATCATCTCCGCTCACCGATTTACTCACTAGCCAATTGCCCGTGTCAACCGAGCAGGCTGCAGGTGGTACAGGCGCCTTGTTAGCACTTGCACAAAGTCAGTTATCAGACCAAAACAGCAGCAAGCTGAAATCCCTAATTCCAGGTATGTCGAGTCTAGATGGCGCGCAAAGCTTATTAGGTAATATTGAAAGTTTAAGTGCAGTACAAAGTACTTTTGATAAATTAGGACTAGACCCATCGATGATCAGTCAGTTTGCGCCAGTGATACTTGGCTATCTAGGTGACCAAGGCGCAAGTGAAGGTTTACTGAATTCGCTAAGCGGGTTGTGGGGCTCAGGCAGCTAGACGTCTCGCCGAAACATAAATTAAGGCTCAACATTCGATTATCGAAGATTAGCTTTGAGAGGGGAGACGGAAAGCTGAATGTGTTTTCTCTTTCAAATACGACAGAAACAAAAAAGCCGAGCTAATGCTCGGCTTTTTTTGTTCTTACGAACTGAGATTACTCAGCAGCTTCTTCAGCAGCTGGGCGATCTACAAGCTCAATGTAAGCCATTGGAGCTTTATCACCAGCACGGAAGCCAGCTTTTAGGATACGAGTGTAACCGCCCTGACGAGCAGCAAAACGTGGACCTAGTTCGTTAAACAGTTTTGCAACTACTTCGTTATCACGAGTACGTGCAAATGCTAGACGACGGTTAGCAACACTGTCAGTCTTAGCTAGTGTAATCAAAGGCTCAACTACGCGACGTAGCTCTTTTGCTTTTGGCAAAGTAGTCTTGATAACTTCATGACGTACTAGAGAGCTAGCCATGTTGCTGAACATCGCTTTACGATGTGAGCTGTTGCGGTTGAGTTGACGACCACTCTTACGATGGCGCATGACCTAATCCTTCTAACTAGTATCGATTAATCTTCAGCGATTGATGCAGGTGGCCAGTTTTCTAGGCGCATGCCCAGAGACAGACCACGTGACGCAAGTACGTCTTTAATCTCAGTAAGAGATTTTTTACCAAGGTTAGGCGTTTTAAGTAGCTCAACCTCAGTACGTTGTACTAGATCACCGATGTAGTGAATCGCTTCTGCTTTCAGACAGTTAGCAGAGCGAACTGTTAGTTCAAGATCGTCTACAGGACGCAGTAGGATCGGATCGAATTCTGGCTTCTCTTCCTTCTCCTCAGGTACACGTACATCACGAAGATCTACGAACGCATCCAATTGCTCAGCTAGGATAGTAGCTGCACGACGGATTGCTTCCTCAGGTTCTAGAGTACCGTTTGTTTCCATATCGATAACAAGCTTGTCTAGATCAGTGCGCTGTTCTACACGAGCTGCTTCTACAGCGTAGGCAATTTTGTCTACAGGGCTGTAAGTAGCATCTACTAGTAGGCGACCGATTGGACGCTCGTCTTCTTCGTTATGGATACGCGCAGAAGCTGGAACATAACCACGACCACGTTCAACTTTGATACGCATTGCGATCTCAGCGTTGTCATCCGTTAGGTGACAAATTACGTGTTCAGGGTTAGCGATCTCTACATCACCATCATGGGTGATGTCACCTGCAACCACAGGGCCCGAGCCTGATTTGTTCAAAGTAATGAACACTTCATCTTTGCCTTCGGCAACGCGCACAGCCAAACCTTTAAGGTTTAGAAGAATTTCAAGAATATCTTCTTGAACGCCTTCTTTCGTGCTGTACTCATGAAGTACGCCTTCAATTTCTACTTCTGTTACAGCACAACCTGGCATAGAAGATAGAAGGATGCGGCGAAGTGCATTACCCAGAGTATGACCAAAGCCACGCTCTAATGGCTCAAGAGTTACTTTTGCGTGAGTCGAGCTGATTTGTTCGATGTCAACTAGACGTGGCTTAAGAAATTCTGTTACAGAACCCTGCATTGTGTCCTCTCTTTAGTTTAAACCTTACTTAGAGTAAAGCTCGACGATCAATTGTTCGTTGATGTCAGCTGATAGATCAGAACGCTCAGGCATACGCTTGAATGTACCTTCCATCTTGCCACCATCTACTTCAATCCAAGTTGGTTTTTCACGTTGTTCAGCAACTTCTAGAGCTGCTTTGATACGAGCTTGCTGTTTAGCTTTCTCGCGGATAGAAACAACGTCATTAGCCGCTACTTTGAAAGAAGGAACGTTTACAACTTTACCGTTAACTAGGATAGCTTTGTGGCTAACTAGCTGACGTGCTTCTGCGCGAGTTGCGCCAAAGCCCATGCGGTAAACTACGTTATCAAGACGACCTTCAAGAAGCTGAAGCAGGTTCTCACCTGTGTTGCCTTTAAGACGTGCAGCTTCTTTGTAGTAGTTACGGAATTGTTTTTCTAGAACGCCGTACATACGACGAACTTTTTGCTTCTCACGAAGCTGAACGCCATACTCAGATAGACGACCGCGACGAGCGCCGTGTACACCTGGTGCGTTATCAATTTTACACTTGGTATCGATCGCGCGAACACCAGACTTAAGGAATAAGTCAGTGCCTTCACGACGGCTAAGCTTCAGCTTAGGACCCAAATATCTTGCCATGATCTTTCTCCAGTAATCTAAAAAACGTTATACGCGACGTTTCTTAGGTGGACGACAACCGTTATGAGGGATTGGTGTAGCATCAACGATGTTTGTGATGCGGAAACCAGCAGCGTTCAGTGCGCGAACAGTAGATTCACGACCTGGACCTGGACCCTTAACCATAACTTCCAAGTTCTTTAGACCGTATTCTTTAGCCATTTCAGCACAACGCTCAGCAGCAACCTGTGCAGCGAACGGAGTAGACTTACGAGAACCACGGAAACCAGAACCACCTGCAGTAGCCCAAGCTAGAGCATTACCTTGACGGTCAGTAATGGTTACGATTGTGTTATTGAAAGAAGCATGGATGTGCGCAACGCCATCTGCAACTTGCTTGCGTACGCGCTTACGAGCGCGAGTTGGTTGTTTAGCCATTGTACTCTACCTTCCCGATTATTTCTTGATCGGCTTACGCGGACCCTTACGGGTGCGAGCATTGGTTTTAGTACGCTGTCCACGTAGTGGTAGACTGCGACGATGACGAAGACCACGGTAACAACCAAGGTCCATAAGACGCTTGATGTTCATAGATACTTCACGACGTAGATCACCTTCTACAGTGTACTTAGCTACACCATCACGCAGTTGATCGATCTGCTCTTCAGTTAGTTCACTGATCTTAACATCTTCAGCAATACCCACTTCAGCTAGGATAGCTTGAGAGCGAGTTTTACCGATGCCGTAGATTGACGTTAGTGCAATCACAGCATGTTTTTGATCAGGAATGTTAATGCCTGCTATACGGGCCATTATTCACTCCTAAGTGTTTCTATAAAAGAATTAGCCGCAGCAAAGCCCGTTATGGATACGCTGCGGAGTACTACTTCTTTTGCACGCAAAAGGTAGGCCGAGGAATATACTCGACCTAACCTTCGTTTTCAAGTAAAAATTTCTGCTAATTAGCCTTGGCGCTGTTTGTGCTTTGGCTCACTGCAAATCACGCGAACGACACCGTTACGCTTGATTACTTTACAGTTACGGCAGATTTTTTTAACGGAAGCACGAACTTTCATTGCTAAACTCCGTAATTGAAACTGAGTCTACCGCCGTATTAACGACCGTAGCCTTTCAGATTCGCTTTCTTCAACACAGAATCATACTGTTGAGACATCAGATGAGTCTGTACCTGTGCCATAAAGTCCATGATAACAACAACTACGATAAGTAGTGATGTACCGCCGAAGTAGAAACGTACGTTCCACGCGACCATCATGAACTCGGGAATCAGACAGATAAAGGTAATGTACAGTGCGCCCGCTAGGGTTAAACGTGTCATTACTTTATCGATGTACTTCGCTGTCTGCTCACCTGGGCGGATACCGGGTACGAATGCACCGGACTTCTTCAAGTTATCCGCTGTTTCACGCGGGTTGAAAACCAACGCCGTGTAAAAGAAACAGAAGAAGATAATCGCTGCTGCATAAAGCATTACATACAGAGGCTGACCTGGGCTAAGAGCCAAAGACACGTCAGTTAACCAACCGAACGCGCTGCTCTCACCGTTCTGACCAAACCACTGAGCCAGTGTTCCTGGGAACAGGATAATACTTGATGCAAAAATCGCTGGAATAACACCTGCCATATTAATTTTAAGTGGCAGATGCGAGCTTTGTGCAGCAAATACTTTACGACCTTGTTGACGCTTAGCGTAGTTAACGACGATTCGGCGTTGACCACGTTCCATGAAAACAACGAAGTAAATTACTGCGAAAGCTAATACCGCGATTAACAGTAGAAGAAGTACATGCAATTCACCTTGACGCGCTTGCTCGATTGTTTGACCGATTGCAGAAGGCAATCCAGCAACAATACCTGCAAAAATCAGAATGGAAATACCATTACCGATTCCTCGCTCTGTAATTTGTTCACCTAACCACATTAGGAACATGGTACCGGTTACTAAACTTACGGTAGCAATTAGCGTAAACATGGTTTGGTTCATTACAACCAGATTGTCGACCATGTTTGGTAAGCCAGTTGCAATACCAATAGCTTGGAATGTTGCAAGTACAAGCGTGCCGTAGCGTGTATATTGGCTGATCTTACGACGGCCTGCTTCACCCTCTTTCTTGAGTTCCGCTAACGCTGGATGAACTACAGTTAGCAATTGGACAACAATAGATGCCGAAATATACGGCATGATGCCCAATGCTAATATAGATGCACGCTCAAGAGCACCACCGGAGAACATGTTAAACATTTCAACGATGGTACCTTTTTGCTGTTCGAACAAATCGGCAAGTACAGCAGCGTCAATACCAGGAATCGGCACAAATGAGCCGGCTCGGAATACTAAAAGTGCACCAATTACGAATAACAAGCGCGACTTTAGTTCACTTAAGCCGCTCTGAGCACTACGAAAATCTTGTCCTGGTTTCTTAGCCATCTGTACCTCGTTCCTCGAGATTATTCCTCGATTTTACCGCCTGCAGCTTCGATTGCAGCTTTAGCGCCTTTAGTCACACGTAGACCTTTAACAGTCACTGCTTTATCGATTTCACCAGATAGAACAACTTTTACGAATTCGATGTTCTTAGTGATGATGTTAGCAGCTTTAAGGCTGTTTAGATCAACCACGTCACCAGAAACTTTCGCTAGTTCACCTAGACGAACTTCAGCAGACACTAGGCTCTTACGAGAAGTGAAACCGAATTTTGGTAGACGTTGTTTCAGAGGCATCTGACCGCCTTCGAAACCTGGACGAACTTTACCGCCAGAACGTGATTTTTGACCTTTGTGACCACGGCCACCAGTTTTACCTAGGCCAGAACCGATACCACGACCTACACGCTTAGGAGCATGCTTAGAGCCAGCAGCCGGTGCAAGAGTATTCAAACGCATTTCTGATTACTCCTCAACTTTAACCATGTAGTAAACCTTGTTGATCATACCGCGTACGCACGGAGTATCTTCAAGTTCTACTGTGTGGTTGATTTTACGAAGACCTAGACCACGCAAAGTAGCTTTGTGCTTTGGTAGGCGGCCAATTGAGCTTTTAGTTTGAGTTACTTTAATAGTTGCCATGGTGTTCTTACTCCGAAATAGCTTCAACAGTTAGACCACGTTTAGCAGCAACCATTTCTGGCGACTTCATGCTACCTAGTGCATCGATCGTTGCACGAACGATGTTGATAGGGTTCGTAGAACCGTATGCTTTAGATAGTACGTTGTGTACGCCAGCAACTTCTAGTACTGCACGCATCGCACCACCTGCGATAACACCAGTACCTTCTGCAGCAGGCTGCATGTAAACTTTAGAGCCCGAATGGCGACCTTTCACTGGGTGGTGAAGAGTGCCTTCGTTTAGCGCGATAGTAGTCATGTTACGACGCGCTTTTTCCATTGCTTTTTGAATCGCTGCAGGTACTTCACGAGCTTTGCCGTAACCGAAACCTACACGACCGTTACCGTCACCAACTACTGTTAGTGCAGTGAAGCTCATGATTCGACCGCCTTTAACCGTTTTAGAAACACGGTTAACTGCGATTAGCTTTTCTTGCAAATCATTCGCTTGAACTTGTTGTTCTTTAGCCATCTTCCAACCCTACCTTAGAATTTCAGACCAGCTTCGCGAGCAGATTCTGCTAGCGCCGCTACTCGACCGTGGTATTGGAAACCAGAACGATCAAATGCAACTGCAGTTACGCCTTTTTCAAGAGCGCGCTCAGCAACAGCTTTACCTACTGCTTTAGCTGCATCAACGTTACCAGTGTATTTCACTTGCTCACGGATCGCTTTTTCTACAGTAGAAGCTGCTGCGATAACCTCAGAGCCATTAGCCGCGATAACCTGTGCGTACACGTGACGAGGAGTACGGTGTACAACTAGGCGAGTCGCACCCAGTTCTGCAATCTTACGACGTGCACGTGTAGCACGACGGATGCGAGATGCTTTCTTATCCATAGTGTTACCTTACTTCTTCTTAGCTTCTTTAGTACGCACATTTTCATCTGCGTAACGAACACCTTTACCTTTGTAAGGCTCAGGTTGACGGTAAGAACGAATGTCAGCCGCAACTTGACCAACTAGTTGCTTATCACAACCAGTAATGATGATTTCAGTTTGGCTTGGACATTCAGCTTTAATACCCGCTGGCAACTCGTGCTCAACTGGGTGAGAGAAGCCTAGTGTTAGACCTACAGCGTTGCCTTTAATAGCAGCACGGTAACCAACACCTTTAAGAGTTAGCTTCTTAGTAAAGCCTTCAGTAACACCAACAACCATGTTGTTAACTAGAGCGCGAGCTGTACCAGCTTGTGCCCATGCGTTAGCAGCACCTTCTTTAGGACCGAAGGTTAGGTTGTTTTCTTCCTGAGCGATAACCACAGCGCTGTTAAGAACGCGTGATAGTTCGCCCTTAGCACCTTTTACAGTGATTTCTTGGCCGTTTAGTTTCACCTCTACGCCAGCTGGAATAGCGACAGGTGCTTTAGCAACACGAGACATATTCTACTCCTATTAAGCTACGTAGCAGATGATTTCACCACCAAGACCTGCTTTACGTGCAGCGCGGTCTGACATAAGACCCTTGGAAGTAGAAACGATAGCAATACCAAGACCACCCATTACAGAAGGAAGATCATCTTTCTTCTTGTAAACGCGTAGACCTGGACGAGAAACACGTTTAAGTTGCTCGATTACTGGTTTAGCTTGGAAGTACTTAAGTGTAACTTCTAGCTCAGGTTTTGCTTCGCCTTCAACAGCGAAGTCAACGATGTAACCTTCAGCTTTTAGTAGTGCAGCAATTGCAACTTTAAGCTTTGAAGAAGGCATTTTAACAGCAACTTTGTTTGCTGCCTGACCGTTACGAACACGGGTCAGCATATCCGAAATCGGATCTTGCATGCTCATATGATTTACTCCAAATGATTAAGTGGCAATTACCAGCTAGCCTTACGAAGACCCGGAATCTCGCCTTTCATGCAAGCTTCACGAACCTTAATACGGCTTAGACCGAACTTACGTAGGTAACCGTGTGGACGACCAGTTTGGTTACAACGGTTGCGCTGACGTGATGCACTTGAATCACGTGGAAGAGATTGCAGTGTAAGAACCGCATTCCAACGATCTTCTTCAGATGCGTTTACATCGCTGATGATAGCTTTTAGCGCTGCACGCTTTTCAGCGAACTTAGCTACTAGCTTCGCACGCTTTGCTTCACGTGCTTTCATTGAATTTTTAGCCATAACAGTAACCCTTCACCTTACTTACGGAATGGGAAGTTAAAGGCAGCCAGCAGAGCACGGCCTTCCTCATCAGTACCAGCAGACGTCGTAATAGTGATGTCTAGACCGCGTACTCGATCAACTTTATCAAAGTCGATTTCCGGGAAGATGATTTGCTCGCGAACGCCCATGCTGTAGTTACCGCGACCGTCAAAAGACTTAGCGCTAACACCACGGAAGTCACGTACTCGTGGAAGAGCGATGTTAATCAAACGCTCAAGAAAATCCCACATACGTTCGCCACGCAAGGTTACTTTACAACCGATAGGGTAGCCTTCACGGATTTTGAAACCTGCAACAGATTTACGAGCTTTAGTGATAAGTGGCTTTTGACCAGAGATCGTTGCCATATCAGCAGCTGCGTTTTCTAGCAGTTTCTTATCGTTGATTGCTTCACCAACACCCATGTTTAGGGTGATTTTCTCGATTCTAGGGACTTGCATGACGCTTGTGTAGCTAAACTGTTTGGTCAGTTCAGCGACTACAGACGACTTGTAGTAATCATGCAGTTTCGCCATAGTAGAACTCCAAATTACTTCTATTAGTTAGAAACGATTTCGTTGTTAGACTTAAAGAAACGAACTTTCTTACCATCTTCAAAACGGAAACCGATACGGTCAGCTTTACCAGTAGCTGCGTTAAAGATCGCCACGTTAGAAACATCGATAGCTGCTTCTTGCTCTACGATACCGCCTTGGATACCTAGTGCAGGAACAGGTTTCTGGTGTTTCTTAACAAGGTTGATACCTTCAACGATAACTTTACCAGTTGCTAGGACCTTAGTTACTTTACCTTTCTTGCCTTTGTCTTTACCAGCAAGAACGATTACTTCGTCATTACGACGGATTTTAGCTGCCATTTCTACGTGCTCCTTACAGAACTTCTGGAGCCAGTGAAACGATCTTCATGAACTTATCGCCACGAAGTTCGCGTGTCACAGGACCAAAGATACGTGTACCGATTGGTTGCTCAGTGTTGTCGTTCAACAATACACAAGCATTTCGGTCGAAGCGAATGACAGAACCGTCAGGACGACGTACGCCTTTACGGGTGCGCACTACCACCGCCTTCAGAACGTCACCTTTTTTAACTTTACCGCGAGGAATTGCTTCCTTAACAGTAACTTTGATAACGTCACCGATATGTGCATAACGGCGGTGAGAGCCACCCAGAACCTTAATACACATTACGCTGCGTGCGCCTGAGTTATCAGCTGCGTCCAGCATACTTTGCATTTGGATCATGTTAGTGCTCCGCTAAATAATAAAAAAACTAGACCCTCTCGGGTCGGGCTGCCTCTTTAAAAGGGACGCGAATTGTACCACCCTTTTTTCAGATTGGGTAGTCAAAAAATAAACGGCTCCAAAAATTATTTTTGGAGCCGTTTTTAATCATAGAATAAAGAAGATTAGATCTTCGCTTTTTCTAGGACTTTTACCAATGTCCAAGACTTAGTCTTAGACAGTGGACGACACTCAGCGATTTCAACTGTGTCGCCTAGGCCACACTCGTTGTTCTCGTCATGTGCGTGTACTTTAGTCGTGCGCTTTACGAATTTACCGTAAATTGGGTGTTTAACCATGCGCTCGATAGCAACTACGATAGACTTGTCCATCTTGTCGCTAACAACACGACCTTGTTGAGTACGTTTTACTTCGCTCATTATGCGCCTGCCTTCTCAGTCAAAACAGTTTTCACACGTGCGATATCACGGCGTACAGCTTTCAGAGTATGAGTTTGCTGTAGCTGACCAGTTGCAGCTTGCATGCGCAAGTTGAACTGTTCGCGTAGCAAATTCAATAGCTCAGCGTTAAGCTCTTCAACGCTTTTCTCGCGTAGATCTTGTGCTTTCATCACATCACCTGCTTAGTTACAAATGTAGTTTTGAATGGCAGTTTACGAGCCGCTAGGCGGAACGCTTCACGAGCCAATTCTTCAGGTACACCACCCATTTCGTACATAACCTTACCAGGTTGGATTTGGGCTACCCAGTACTCAACGTTACCTTTACCCTTACCTTGACGAACTTCAAGTGGTTTTTCTGTGATTGGTTTGTCTGGGAACACACGGATCCAGATTTTACCTTGACGCTTAACGTGACGTGTCATTGCACGACGTGCCGCTTCAATTTGACGAGCAGTTAGACGACCACGGCCAACAGCTTTAAGACCGAACTCGCCGAAGCTTACATCAGTACCTTTAGCTAGACCACGGTTACGACCTGTCTGAACCTTACGGAACTTAGTACGTTTAGGTTGTAGCATCTGTCGACTCCTTACTTACGGCCTTTACGCTGCTTCTTAGGCTTGTCGCCTTTAGGCTCTACAGCGTTAGCTGCTGGCATACCACCTAGGATCTCACCTTTGAAGATCCAAGTTTTAATGCCGATCACACCGTATTGAGTGTGAGCCGAAGAAGTTGCGTAATCAATGTCTGCACGTAGAGTGTGTAGAGGTACACGACCTTCACGGTACCACTCAGAACGTGCGATTTCAGCGCCGCCTAGACGACCGCTTACTTCCACTTTGATGCCTTTAGCACCTAGACGCATTGCGTTTTGTACCGCGCGCTTCATAGCACGACGGAACATAACACGACGCTCTAGTTGAGACGCGATGCTGTCACCAACAAGCTGTGCATCAAGCTCAGGCTTGCGTACTTCAGCGATGTTAATTTGAGCTGGTACACCTGCAATTTTAGCTACAGCTGCACGTAGTTTCTCAACGTCTTCACCTTTCTTACCGATTACAACGCCTGGACGAGCAGTGTGAATAGTCACACGGATGCTCTTAGCAGGACGCTCGATAACGATACGTGAAAGAGATGCTTTTTGTAGTTCCTTAGTTAGGAACTGACGTACCTTGAAGTCGCCGTCTAGGTTGTCAGCGAAATCTTTGGTGTTAGCAAACCATGTAGCATTCCAAGGCTTAACGATGCCAAGACGAATACCATTAGGATGTACTTTTTGACCCATTGCTTACTCTCCTAGTCTCTAGCGATCTGCTACAACAACAGTGATGTGGCTTGAACGCTTCAAGATACGATCCGCACGACCTTTAGCACGAGGCATAATACGCTTCATGGTTGGGCCTTCATCTACAAAGATTTTTGCGACATTCAGATCGTCAATATCTGCACCTTCGTTGTGCTCCGCGTTAGCGATAGCAGACTCTAGAACTTTCTTAACTAGAGCAGCAGCTTTTTTGTTGCTGAACGTTAGAATTTCTAGAGCTTGGTCAACAGATTTACCACGAATTAGATCCGCAACTAAGCGAGCTTTCTGAGGCGAAATGCGAGCAAAGTTATGTTTAGCAATAGCTTCCATTATTTACTCCTTAACGCTTCTTAGCTTTCTTATCCGCAGCGTGACCGCGGTAAGTACGTGTTGGTGCGAATTCACCTAGTTTGTGACCGATCATTTCTTCGGTAACGAAAACTGGTACGTGCTGACGACCATTATGGACAGCGATGGTCAAACCGATCATCGTAGGGATGATCATTGAACGACGGGACCAAGTCTTAATAGGCTTTTTGTCTCCGCTTTCCACCGCTTTCTCTACCTTCTTCAGCAAGTGTAGGTCAATAAAAGGACCTTTCTTGAGAGAACGTGGCATGGCGATTCCTCTTTATATAGATTACTTGTTACGACGACGTACGATGTACTTGTCAGTGCGTTTGTTCTTACGAGTCTTGAAGCCTTTAGTAGGCATACCCCAAGGAGATACTGGGTGACGGCCACCAGAAGTACGACCTTCACCACCACCGTGTGGGTGGTCAACCGGGTTCATTACTACACCACGTACGGTTGGACGTACGCCGCGCCAGCGTGAAGCACCAGCTTTACCAAGTTCACGTAGCATGTGCTCAGAGTTACCAACTTCACCGATTGTTGCACGGCCTTCAGAAAGAACTTTGCGCATTTCGCCAGAACGTAGACGGATAGTTACGTACGCACCGTCGCGAGCAACGATTTGAGCGTAAGCACCAGCCGAACGAGCTAGCTGACCACCTTTACCAGGTTTTAGTTCAACGTTGTGTACAGTTGAACCTACTGGGATGTTACGCATTGGTAGAGTGTTACCCGCTTTAATCGGTGCATCAACACCAGATTGAATAACATCACCCGCGTTAACACCTTTAGGTGCTAGGATGTAGCGACGCTCACCGTCTTTGTAAAGAACTAGAGCAATGTTTGCGCTACGGTTTGGATCGTATTCTAGACGCTCAACTTTCGCTGGGATGCCATCTTTAGTACGTTTGAAGTCAACTACACGGTAGTGGTGCTTGTGACCACCGCCGATGTGACGTACTGTGATACGACCGTTGTTGTTACGACCACCGTTCTTAGAGTTTTTCTCTAGAAGAGGTGCGTATGGCTTGCCCTTGTGTAGGTCAGCGTTAACAACTTTAACAACGTGACGACGACCAGGGGAAGTCGGCTTACATTTAACAATAGCCATTCTTAACTACTCCTGTTATTCCGCGCCGCCAACGAAGTCAAGATCTTGACCTTCTTTCAAAGTAACGTACGCTTTCTTAACGTCGCTGCGGCGACCTTGGCGTAGACCTTGACGTTTGGTCTTACCCTTAGTGATAAGAGTATTTACAGACTTAACTTCAACTTCAAAAAGCTTTTCTACAGCTGCTTTGATCTCTTTTTTAGTTGCATCTTTAGCTACTTTGAAAACGATAGTGTTCGCTTTCTCAGCTGCCATAGTTGCTTTTTCAGAGATGTGCGGAGCACGTAGAACTTTTAGGATACGCTCTTCAGTGATCATGCTAGCATCTCCTCAACTTGCTTAACTGCTTCTGCAGTCATTACAACTTTGTCGAACGCGATTAGTGAAACTGGATCGATACCAGCAACGTCACGTGCGTCAACTTTGTATAGGTTACGAGCAGCTAGGAATAGATTCTCATCTACTTCGCTAGTCACGATTAGAGCGTCAGTTAGCTCAAGCTCTTTAAGCTTAGCAACTAGCTCTTTAGTCTTTGGCGCTTCAACTGAGAAGTTATCAACAACGATTAGACGCTCTTGACGAACTAGCTCAGAAAGAATGCTCTTCATAGCACCGCGGTACATTTTTTTGTTTACTTTTTGGCTGTGATCTTGTGGTTTCGCAGCAAAAGTAACACCACCTGTACGCCAGATTGGGCTACGGATTGTACCAGCACGCGCACGGCCAGTACCTTTTTGACGCCATGGCTTAGCGCCACCGCCAGAAACTTCTGAACGTGTTTTTTGAGCACGAGTACCTTGACGAGCACCTGCTGCAAATGCAACAACTACTTGGTGTACAAGAGCTTCGTTAAACTCACGTCCGAAAGTAGTTTCGGAAACAGTTAGTGCATCAGCACCTTTAACCATTAGTTCCATTACTTACTCCTGAGACGTTATGCTTTAACAGCTGGTTTAACGATCACGTTGCCACCTGTTGAGCCTGGTACTGCACCTTTGATAAGAAGCAGATTGCGCTCAGCGTCAACACGTACGATCTCTAGGTTTTGAGTCGTTACACGCTCAGCACCCATGTGACCTGCCATTTTCTTGCCTTTAAATACGCGACCTGGAGTTTGACATTGGCCAATTGAACCCGGTGCACGGTGAGACAATGAGTTACCGTGAGTCATATCTTGAGTACGGAAGTTCCAACGCTTAACAGCGCCTTGGAAACCTTTACCCTTAGATGTACCAGTAACGTCTACTTTCTTAGTTTCGTTGAATAGTTCAACTGTTAGCTCAGCGCCAACTGCGAACTCTTCACCGTTTTCCAAACGGAATTCCCAAAGACCACGACCAGCTTCAACGCCAGCTTTAGCAAAGTGACCTGCTTCAGCTTTGTTTACGCGGTTAGCTTTCTTAGAACCAGCAGTTACCTGGATTGCAGCGTAGCCATCTGTCTCAAGAGTTTTAACTTGAGATACACGGTTTGCTTCAACTTCAACAACTGTTACTGGGATAGAAACGCCGTCTTCAGTAAATACGCGGGTCATGCCCACTTTACGACCGATTAGACCAATCATTCTTCTAATCTCCCTTAACCTAGGCTAATTTGAACGTCAACGCCCGCAGCAAGGTCTAGACGCATTAGAGCATCAACAGTTTTGTCTGTTGGCTCAACGATGTCGATTAGACGCTTGTGAGTACGAATTTCGTACTGGTCACGTGCTTTCTTGTTAACGTGTGGAGAGATAAGAACTGTGAAACGCTCTTTACGAGTAGGTAGTGGGATTGGACCACGAACCTGTGCGCCAGTGCGCTTAGCTGTTTCAACGATTTCCGCTGTAGAAGCATCGATTAGTTTGTAATCGAAAGCTTTTAGGCGGATACGGATACGTTGGTTCTGCATGAGACAGAGCTCCAATATTAAAAATTACACAAACAATATCGCCACTCAGACTCGTCAAGACGAGAGAATGCCGATTGATTTATGTGAAACCGTAGCGTCCAAGATTAGGACACATTGTCAGTTAATTTTCGATTAACTACCCCTATATGCCAGAGTCACGTCTGGGGATAGTTTTTCCGAAGAAAAGATAGCTAATTGTATTAACCGCGAACATAAGCTGAGTCTACATTACCTCGTAAATCCGAAGATTTACTCGCTCCTCACTGCTCATTGGTTCACAACTGGCTTAACCAGTGCGCTGCATTATACAGATCACACTTTAGGATGCAATAGCTGGATGAAAAATAATCGAACAAAAATTAACCATTCAAATTCTTCATTAAGCCATAAACAAAAAGGACGCCGAAGCGTCCTTTTCTAAACTGTAATCGTAATAGCGTCTGCTATTATTTCTTACCGCTTGATAGTGCACCGAAACGCTTGTTGAAGCGATCAACACGGCCGCCTGTATCAACGATACGTTGCTTACCAGTGTAGAATGGGTGGCACTTGTCACATACGTCTAGGTGGATAGAATCTTTACCTAGAGTAGAGTTGAACTCGAAAGAGTTGCCGCAAGAACAAGTAGCAGTTACTGCTTTGTATTCTGGGTGGATACCAGCTTTCATGGGATAACCTCAATTGTAGGCCGTGTCGCTATACGAATCTAAGCCGCACACCACACGTAATTAATAATAAAATGCGATACCGCATCGACCATTTGCCGAAGCCATATCTCAAGGCGCAGTATACTAATGAATCGCTAAGCTAGGATCAACACATTTGGCAACTTTTTCGCCACTTTTTTCACCAGTACTTTAGTACTGAGAGCGATCACTTCCCCAAAAATGCGCAGCGCTCGAATTCTTCACTGCGTTTTAATAGACTATACCTCTCTTCCCTCTTTTATATAGTAAAGATTCTATGCGTCCATCCATCGCACGAGTGGCATTACCGGTCCCTCTAGACAAGCAGTTTGACTATGTCATTCCTGGGCACCTGTTTCCAGTGATTGGAGGGCGAGTTTCTGTTCCTTTCGGCCGACAAACCTTGGTTGGCGTTGTCACAGCGATGGTTAATCATTCAGACTTTCCTAAAGAACAACTAAAACCAATTAAAGCCGTCTTGGATGCCCAACCTGTTTGGCCAGAGAAACTTTATTCTTTATTAATGTGGTGTAGCCAATTTTATCAGTACCCTCTTGGGGACACTTTGCACAATGCGATGCCAGCCGCTCTGCGAAAGGGTAAGCCCGCGGATTTCGCCACATTACAAGAGTGGCAAATCACCGCATCGGGCAAAGACAAGTTAATGCAGGGACTTGGGCGTGCGGTCAAACAACAACGCGCTTTACAGATGTTGGTCAACGGTGCCGTCCCACACCAAGAGTTTATTGATACAGAGATAGGCTCTGCAGTACTTAAGTCTTTGGAAGAGAAAGGCTGGGTTGAACGCATAGAGAAAAAGCCAACGGTAACTAAGTGGAGCACGCAGGTTGAACGTGACGTCGAAAAACCAAAACTCAACCACGAGCAAGCGCTTGCTATTGCCAGCGTAAATAGCCAAACAGGTTTTGCCTGCTATTTATTAGAAGGTGTGACAGGCTCAGGTAAAACAGAAGTTTACTTGAACCTTATCAAGCCAGTTCTTGAGCAAGGCAAACAAGCTTTGGTTTTAGTACCCGAAATTGGCTTAACCCCGCAGACCATCAACCGCTTTAAACATCGATTCAATGTGCCTGTGGATGTCATCCACTCTGGGTTAAATGACACCGAGCGTCTTAATGCTTGGCTATCTGCACGAGATAAAGCAGCTGGTATTATTATTGGTACCCGCTCTGCCCTACTCACTCCCTTTGCGGATCTGGGCATCATTATTGTCGATGAAGAACACGACTCCTCTTATAAACAGCAAGATAGTTTGCGCTACCACGCCCGTGATGTCGCAGTCATGCGCGCGCACAAAGAGCAAGTACCTATTGTTCTTGGATCAGCGACCCCTGCTTTGGAAACGCTGCACAATGCGCTATCGGGCAAATACCACCACTTAACATTGACTCAGCGTGCTGGCTCCGCGGTACCCACCACTAACAAAGTACTCGATGTTAAAGGGCTTTATTTAGACAGTGGTTTATCCGCACCTCTGATTGCTGAAATGCGTAAACATCTTAAAGCAGGCAACCAAGTGATGTTGTTCCTAAACCGTCGCGGCTTCTCCCCTGCCTTGATGTGCCATGAGTGTGGTTGGATTGCAGAATGTAAGCGTTGCGATGCTTATTATACGTTCCATCAATACAGCAATGAGATTCGCTGCCATCACTGCGGCTCACAACAACCGGTAATTCATCAATGTCAGGGCTGTGGTTCTACTCAGCTAGTAACTGTTGGCGTGGGCACTGAACAGCTTGAACTGCAACTGGCAGATCTGTTCCCTGAATACAAAGCGATTCGTATTGATAGAGACAGCACTCGCCGTAAAGGCAGCTTGGAAGATGCGCTAGAGTCAATTCGTAAAGGTGAATACCAAATTCTGATAGGGACCCAGATGTTAGCGAAAGGCCACCACTTCCCTAATGTCACCCTTGTTGCACTATTGGATGTCGATGGCTCTCTATATAGCAGCGACTTCCGCGCCTCCGAAAGGCTCGCTCAGCTATTTATTCAGGTTGCGGGGCGTGCAGGGCGTGCAAGCAAACCCGGTGAAGTGATTCTTCAAACTCACCACCCTGAACACAGCCTACTGCAAGCCCTGCTTCAGAAAGACTATCGTCACTTTGCTATGACAGCGTTGGAAGAGCGTAAACTCGCCCAACTGCCACCGTATAGCTTCTTGACCTTATTTAAAGCAGAAGCGAACCAAAGCGAAGTGGTCGAAGACTTTTTACGTCAGGTGCGTTTTACCCTTGAATCACACCCATTGTTCGATGATAGCTGCATGGTATTGGGACCGACACCTTCACCACTGGCTAAGCGCGCTGGCAAATATCGATGGCAGCTTTTACTGCAAACTCAGCATCGCTCATTGATGCAAAAGTTATTAACCAGTGCAAAACCTGCTATTGAGTTGTTGCCAAATGCCAAGAAAGTTCGCTGGAATTTAGACATAGAGCCACAGGATCTCAGCTAGCAAACGTTTAACCATGTAATGAATTGCCTTTTAATGTGATGAAATTCACATTAGGATTGCAATTTTTGTTAAACAGACCGTAACTTTCCCTTTAGAAATGAATAGACTATTCAAATTAGTAAAGTCTAAAGTGGATCAGTCACATAGGCTTCAATTAGAACAATGACAAACGTCACCTTGGCGAATATTTTAAGAGGGTAAAAACTATGGCGACAATGAAGGATGTTGCCCAGCTTGCAGGGGTATCTACTGCGACGGTATCAAGAGCATTAATGAATCCAGAAAAAGTCTCTTCTTCAACAAGAAAGAGAGTGGAAGATGCCGTACTAGAAGCTGGTTATTCACCAAATTCATTAGCTCGTAACTTACGCAGAAATGAATCAAAAACCATTGTCACCATCGTACCTGACATTTGCGACCCGTACTTCTCAGAGATCATTCGTGGTATTGAAGATGCAGCAATGGAACACGGCTATCTTGTTCTATTGGGCGACAGCGGTCAGCAGAAAAAGCGTGAAAGCTCGTTTGTTAACTTAGTCTTTACTAAACAAGCAGATGGTATGCTTTTACTTGGTACAGATCTGCCGTTTGATGTCAGCAAGCCTGAACAGAAAAACCTGCCACCTATGGTGATGGCGTGTGAATTTGCTCCAGAGTTGGAACTGCCAACCGTTCATATCGATAACCTAACCTCAGCCTTTGAAGCAGTGAACTACCTTACTCAGTTAGGTCATAAGCGTATTGCTCAGATCTCTGGCCCAGACTCTGCTGCTCTGTGTCAGTTCCGCCACCAAGGTTACCAACAAGCACTGCGTCGAGCGGGTATTAATAAAGAGGAGCAATACACTGTTATTGCCGACTTCTCTTTTGACGGCGGAGTACAAGCCGTGCGTAAACTGCTTGAGCTTCCAGAGCCACCGACCGCTCTATTCTGTCACTGTGACACCATGGCAATTGGTGCTATTCAAGAAGCGAAGCGCCTAGGTCTGCGTATTCCTCAAGACCTGTCCGTAGTCGGCTTTGATGACATTCAGTTCGCTCAATATTGCGATCCACCGCTAACCACCATCTCTCAACCTCGTTATGAGATCGGTCGCCAAGCGATGTTGATGATGCTTGAGTTGCTTAAAGGTCACGACGTGCATTCTGGTTCTCGCCTACTCGAGACCAAACTTGTTGTGCGTGGCAGTGCAGCGCCACCGCCACTTCGATAAGAAAACTCTTCCGCAGCAACAACCGTTTCATTCTAAGCGACGCATTTAGCGTCGCTTTTTTATGCCTACTTTCCTGTACATAGCTAACAAGAATGTTCGAATAGGGTGTTTTCTCATTGCGTTCTGGATTAACATATTTGCCAGAATCCTTGATGACCTGAAGTAACCGTGGCAAATAGAGATTATGTAAGACGCGGACGCGGCGCTCCGAAAAAGTCTACAAAAAAACAACCTTCAAGAAAAAAACCTTGGCGTAGTGGTCTACTGGCAATATTGCTCGTGGGCGGTTTCGGCTATGGTCTGTATTTATTGAGCTCAGATCCAGAACCTGAGCAAACCGTTGTGGCAGAAAAGCCTGTAACGAATACCACCAGCAAACCAAAGCCGAAGAAAGACATTCCACCTCCACCAGAAGAAAAGTGGGAATACGTGGAATCTCTACCACAGCGTGAAGTAGAAGTCGTCGCTAAAGAAATTCAGGTATCCAAAGTACCTTATGTGATGCAGTGTGGTGCTTACAAAAACCAAAGTCAGGCAGAAGAGCGTAAGCTAGCTATCGCCTTCCAGGGCATGACGAGCCGAGTCATTAAGAAAGAAGGCAGCTCTTGGTATCGCGTTGTTCTTGGTCCATACAAGTTCAAACGAGATGCAGAAAAAGATCGTCACAAACTGCAACGCGCGAAGATCGAGCCATGTGCTATTTGGAAAGAGAATCTATAATTCTCACAGTTCGATAAAATACGGAGACCAACCGAGCGATCGGTTGGTCTTTTCTTTTAGCTAAAGGTCAGAAAAATGAGATTCCCTACTCGTTTAGCTTCACTGTAGGGAGTGACACAGGTAACACGCCACCAGCACGCCTTATCTCCCCCAACGCCATCGCTCTCATTCTTGTTCAAAAAGACAAAACACTCTGTCTATCATCGAAAAACAACTTCCCCTTGAATCCACAATTCATTTGCCCCATATACTTAATTAAATCCAAAGAGAAATAATTAAGAGGTCGACTGTGACTACCATTGTATCTGTACGTCGAAACAATAAAGTCGTCATCGCGGGTGATGGCCAAGTGTCGCTAGGCAATACCGTAATGAAAGGCAACGCGCGTAAAGTTCGCCGCCTATACAACAACCAAGTCCTTGCAGGCTTCGCTGGCGGTACAGCAGATGCCTTCACCTTATTCGAGCGCTTCGAAAGCAAGCTGCAAATGCACCAAGGCCATTTAACAAAGGCAGCTGTGGAGCTAGCAAAAGACTGGCGTAGCGACCGCGCACTTCGCAAACTAGAAGCCCTACTAGCAGTAGCAGATGAAACCGCTTCATTGATCATCACGGGTAACGGTGATGTGGTGCAGCCAGAAAACGATCTTATCGCTATTGGCTCTGGCGGCGCGTACGCACAAGCTGCAGCAACAGCCCTATTAGAAAACACAGACCTAGACGCGCGTGAAATTGCGGAAAAAGCATTGAACATTGCTGGCGACATCTGTGTATTCACCAACCATCACCACACTGTAGAAGAACTAGAATCTACAGTAGAGCTTCCTAAGCCAACCGCTTAAGAGCAATCGTAACGAAGTAAGGAAAGAATATGTCTGAAATGACTCCTCGCGAAATCGTTCATGAACTGAACCGCCACATTATTGGTCAAGACAAAGCAAAACGTTCGGTTGCGATTGCACTACGTAACCGTTGGCGTCGTATGCAGCTTGAAGAAAGCTTGCGTGTTGAAGTAACACCAAAGAACATTCTAATGATTGGTCCTACTGGTGTAGGTAAAACTGAGATCGCACGTCGTCTTGCTAAACTGGCAAATGCACCATTCATTAAAGTCGAAGCAACTAAATTCACTGAAGTGGGTTATGTAGGTAAAGAAGTGGAAACCATCATCCGCGATCTTACTGATGTTGCCGTGAAGATGACTCACCAACAAGCGATGGAAAAAGTAAAATTCCGCGCCGAAGAGCAAGCGGAGGAGCGTATTCTTGATGCTCTACTGCCGCCAGCTCGCGATGCTTGGGGTCAATCTGAGCAAAAAGAAGACACATCGAACACGCGTCAAATCTTCCGCAAGAAACTGCGTGAAGGCCAGCTAGATGACAAAGAAATCGAGATCGACGTAGCTGCACCGCAAATGGGTGTTGAGATCATGGCGCCTCCTGGTATGGAAGAAATGACCAACCAGTTACAAGGCATGTTCCAAAACCTAGCCGGTGACACCAAGAAGAAGCGTAAGCTGAAAATCAAAGACGCAATGAAAGCGTTGGCAGAAGAAGAAGCTGCGAAACTGGTTAACCAAGAAGAACTGAAAGAGTCTGCAATCTTCAACGTAGAGAACAACGGCATCGTATTCATCGACGAAATCGACAAGATTTGTAAGCGTGGTGAAAGCTCTGGTCCAGACGTATCTCGTGAAGGTGTTCAGCGTGACCTACTACCGCTAATCGAAGGTAGCACGGTATCAACGAAGCACGGTATGGTGAAAACTGACCACATCCTATTTGTGGCATCTGGCGCATTCCAAGTAGCGAAGCCTTCTGATCTGATCCCAGAACTACAAGGTCGTCTACCAATCCGTGTAGAACTTGAAGCGCTAAGCAGCAACGATTTTAAACGCATCCTAACCGAGCCAAAAGCATCTCTGACAGAGCAATACATTGCGCTGATGAAAACAGAGAACGTGGATGTAGAATTCACTGAAGACGGCATCACGCAAATCGCGGAAGCGGCATGGACGGTAAACGAAACCACTGAGAACATTGGTGCGCGTCGTCTACACACTGTGATGGAGCGTCTAATGGATGAGATTTCTTACGACGCGACTGAAAAAGCCGGTGAGAAATTCGTCATTAACGCGGCATACGTAAAAGACCGCCTAGGCGATACGATTGAAGATGAAGATCTAAGCCGCTTTATTCTTTAATAACGCTCTATAGAGTCCAAAGCCCAGAACGATGCTTCTGGGCTTTTTCGTTCAGAATAACGGTGACTTTAAGAGGTTCTAAACAAAAAGAGTTCGTCATCCTAACGAGCTCAAGCGAGACTATGGATCGAGTAGCAACGCACTCCAACTCTTCATCCTTCACTTCAACCCAGAGCACAAACGGACAGTAGATTCTGAATCACCTCGTCCCTCGTTGTTCAGAATGACAATTACTTTAGCAAGCTCTAAACAAAAAGAGTTCGTCATCCTAGCGAGCTCCAGCGAGACTAAGGATCTAATAACAACTCACTCCAACCCTTCATCCTTCACCTCAACTCACAGCACAAACGGACCGTAGATTCTGAATCACCTCGCCCCTCGTTGTTCATAATGACAATTACTTTAGCAAGCTCTAAACAAAAAGAATTCTTCATTCTAGTGAGCTCCAGCGAGACTAAGGATCTAGTAACAACGCACTCAAACTCTTCGTCTTTCACTTCAACCTAGAGCACAAACGGACAGTAGATTCTGAATCACCTCGTTCCTCGTTGTTCAGAATGACAATTACTTGAGCAAGCTCTAAACCCAAAGAGTTCGTCATCCTAGCGAGCTCAAGCGAGACTAAGGATCTAATAACAACGTGCGCCTTACCCTTCTCTTTCCCCCAAAGCGCCATTTTATTACCTCAAATATGGAAACTGTGTTCCTTCTCCGTAAGCCTTTGACTCTTAATTGAGTTGTTTCAGGTCAATAGCGTAATGGGCGCTTTGTGCTTATACTGGGCACATTGGTTACTAGCACGAAATATCCATGAAACAATCATTGCAGATCTGGCTTGAAGCCGCTCGCCCAAAAACATTACCCCTCGCACTGGTGTCTATTTTGACCGGTAGCGTACTCGCCTACTCTGCGGGTCACTTCTCGCTGACGATTGCCATTATGGCGTTTGTCACGGCAACCCTACTGCAAATTTTGTCGAACCTTGCGAACGACTACGGCGATGCAGTGCAAGGCACGGATAACGACAACCGTTTAGGCCCTCAGCGCGCAATGCAGTCTGGCGCGGTCACAGCGCAGCAAATGAAAGTCGCGATCATCTTCAACATTATTCTGACGGCAATTGCTGGCTTAACTCTGGTGTTTTATGCACTGAGCTCTTTTGAGAGCATCATTACCTTTATCGGCTTAGGCATACTTGCCATTATCGCGGCGATTGCTTACACCATGGGTAGCAAGCCTTACGGTTACGTCGGCTTAGGCGACCTGTCCGTTTTCATCTTCTTTGGTTTACTTGGTGTCTCTGGTACCTACTTCCTGCATACCGGTCATGTGGATGCGACATTGTTCTTACCTGCATTGGGCTGCGGTTTGTTAGCGGTAGCAGTGCTGAACATCAACAATATGCGTGACATCGAGAACGACAGCGAATGTGGTAAGCGCACCATGGCTGTTCGACTTGGCCAACGCAAAGCAAAGCAATACCACTTCATTTTACTTGGCGGTGCACTATTGGCTTTCGCGGCTTACCTGCTTATTCAAGACAAGCCAGTGTGGATTAGCCTGCCCTTCTTGATCAGCATTTACGTGGTGGCTCATCACGGTAAAGCGGTTTGGGATACCGAAAAGCCAGCACAAATCGCACCTATGATGCCTGTTGTTGTGAAATGCTCACTGGTCACTAACGTTTTATTTGCAACAATTGTGGTAGCTCAAACTCTGATGAGTTAAAAAAGGATTGTCATTGCATTGACTTAATGCCTAGATATACTCAAAGACAACAGTTTCTGTTTAGAAAGGTACGCTATGGAATACAATACCTCAGCACTCTGTGATATCTATCTTGATCAGGTAGATGTAGTTGAACCAATGTTCAGTAACTTTGGCGGCCGAGCGTCATTTGCCGGGCAAGTGACGACAGTTAAGTGCTTTGAAGACAACGCACTGATCCGCGAAACGTTAGAACAAGATGGTATCGGACGAGTATTGTTGATTGATGGTGGCGGTTCCCTACGCAGAGCCTTAATCGATGCAGAAATCGCAACGCTTGCAGAAGAAAACGAATGGGAAGGAATTGTCGTTTACGGTTGCGTCCGTGAAGTGGACGAGCTGGAAGACATGAATCTTGGCATTCAAGCACTCGCGTCTATCCCTGTTGGGGCAGCAAACCAAGGTATCGGTGAAATCGACGTACCAGTGAACTTCGGTGGCGTTAGCTTCCTACCTGAAGATTACATCTATGCAGACAGCACCGGCATCATTCTTTCTCCTGAGCCTCTAAATGTAGATTTAGAGCTCGATGAAGAAGACGAAGGTGAGGAAGGTTAAACTAACCTCACTCCTTTATTAGCAACGAGCCAGTCGCTAAAAACCCATCGCCAAATACGCAAACACCCGCCGAAGCGGGTGTTTTTGATTCTGGATACTTAAGTGGATTATTCCACTTCGTCCATCTTGCCAAGTAGTGCACGAATGCGCTCTTGCCACTGTGCGTGTTCTTGTTGAGCTTGCTGAGATTTTTGCTCTAGCTCTTCACGCTGAGAACGAAGCTCGTTTGCTTCTGTTTCAAGCTTCACTTTATCTTCTTTCAGCTCTTCGACTTCCATCTGAAGAAGAGTGATTGTGTCAACTGCAGTTTGAATTTTCGATTCTAGTTGTTCTAGTACTTCAAAAGACATCTTGGCCTACCTATTGTTATTCCGTTGGGACGATGCGCGAGCATTCGCTTGCACCTTACCTATGAGGTTCATTCTACTCAGCGTAGCGACGAGAAACACTTACTATATTCGATATTTTGCATCATTCGGTTAAAAAATCGGCGCAATCTCACTAAACGCTGACTTTTCTTATCATCGAAGCATTTTTGCGCAATGCATTTTCCCATCACTACCCCATAAACTCACCCAAGTATTGATCAAATTCAACTTAGTTAAAGTAAAAGCTCAGCAAAAAGGCAAACGTTTAACTGACGATGTGATAAAATCGCCGCGCAAATTATTCTTCCCTCTTGTTACTTGGAGACATCATGAAACGCGATTTAGCAATGGCATTTTCCCGTGTTACTGAAGGTGCCGCTTTGGCTGGTTACAAATGGCTTGGCCGTGGCGACAAAAACGCAGCGGACGGTGCTGCAGTTGAAGTGATGCGCACCCTGCTGAACAAAACAGACATCAGTGGTGAAATCGTTATTGGTGAAGGTGAAATCGATGATGCACCAATGCTGTACATCGGTGAGCAAGTGGGTATAGGTGGCGACGAAGTTGATATCGCTGTAGACCCAATCGAAGGCACACGCATGACCGCTATGGGCCAATCTAACGCCCTAGCAGTATTAGCTGCGGGTGAGAAAGGCAGCTTCCTTAAAGCACCAGACATGTACATGGAAAAACTGGTTGTTGGTCCAGGTGCAAAAGGCGTTATCGACCTAGGTAAGCCACTTAAAGAAAACCTAGAAAACGTAGCAAAAGCACTGAACAAGCCTCTTGATACGCTAGTCGTTATTACGCTTGCGAAGCCTCGTCACGATAAAGTGATCGCAGAGATGCAAGCAATGGGCGTTCGCGTATTCGCTGTGCCAGACGGTGATGTAGCTGCTTCAATCCTAACTTGTATGCCAGATAGCGAAGTAGACATGATGTACTGCATCGGCGGCGCACCAGAAGGCGTAGTATCTGCAGCAGTAATTCGCGCACTAGACGGTGACATGCATGGTCGTCTTCTTCCTCGTCATGAAGTAAAAGGCGATACGGAAGAAAACCGCATCTATGGCTCAGCTGAACTACAACGCTGTGAAGAGATGGGTGTAAAAGCGAATGTTGTATTGAAGATGGAAGACATGGCGCGCAGCGACAACGTAGTCTTCTCTGCAACGGGTATTACTAAAGGTGACCTACTAGAAGGCATCTCTCGCCAAGGCAATATCGCAACAACAGAAACCCTATTGATTCGCGGTCGCTGCCGTACTATTCGCCGCATCAAGTCTACGCACTACCTAGAGCGTAAAGACCCTGAAGTGCGCGATATCATTCTTTAAGCAGTATTCGAGGCTCCCACTCACTCTGAGTTGGAGCCTTTCTTTTCTGGTAAGTCATTTAAACTTCGTTTTTAATCGCGAGACTGAGAATCTAATTCCAGCAAGCTCTTAAGCTTTATTCCTCCTCCAGACCACAGAAACAAAGGATAATAGATTCTGAATCACACTCGTTCCTCGTTGTTCAGAATGACGACTACTTTAACAAGCTATAAACCAAAAGAGTTCGTCATCCTAGCAAGCTCAAGCGAGACTAAGGATCTAGTAGCAGCGCCCCCCAAACTCTTCCTCATTCACCTTAAATCACCGCACAAACGGACAATAGATTCTGAATCACACTCGTTCCTCGTTGTTCAGAATGACGATTACTTTAACAAGCTACAAACCAAAAGAGTTCGTCATCCTAGCGAGCTCAAGCGAGACTAAGGATCTAGTAACAGCGCCCCCAAACTCTTCTTCATTCACCTTAAATCACAGCACAAACGGATAATAGATTCTGAATCACACTCGTTCCTCGGTGTTCAGAATGACGATTACTTAAACAAGCCATAAACCAAAAGAGTTCGTCATCCTAGCGAGCTCAAGCGAGACTAAGGATCTAGTAACAGCGCCCCCAAACTCTTCTTCATTCACCTTAAATCACAGCACAAACGGACAATAGATTCTGCATCATGCCCGTTCCTCGATGTTCAGAATGACGATTACTTAAACAAGCTATAAACCAAAAGAGTTCGTCATCCTAGCGAGCTCAAGCGAGACTAAGGATCTAGTAACAGCGCCCCCAAACTCTCCCTCATTCACCTTAAATCACAGCACAAACGGACAATAGATTCTGAATCACACTCGTTCCTTGTTGTTTAGAATGACGACATATACCCAACAAATTCACACACAAATTAAGTCAACACTTTTCTTTACTAACCCTATCGCGCATAATATGTACTGACGTATAAATGGTGGGTATATGAAGACCGTAGATAGGATTTTGCAAATCGTTAAGCGTGATGGCTCTGTCACAGCGAAACAACTCTCTTCTGAACTGGGTATGACAACCATGGGTGCGCGTCAGCACTTACAAGGTTTGGAAGATGACGGCATCCTGTCGATTCATGATGTAAAAGTCAAAGTTGGTCGCCCAACCCGTCATTGGTCCCTTACGCAAAAAGGTCATGAGCAATTTGCTGATCGCCACGGCGAACTGACCATTCAGTTTATTGAAGCGGTAGAGCACATCTTCGGAAAAGACGGATTGGAGAAAGTCACATCTGAGCGTGAGAAACTCACCTTACAAAACTACCAACAGCATCTTGAGCAGTGTGACTCTCTAGAGAGCAAACTAAAGACATTGGTTACTCTGCGTGAACAAGAAGGCTACATGGCAGAATTAGAGAAAGATGAGCATGGGTTTATTCTCATCGAAAACCACTGCCCTATTTGCAAAGCCGCGACTCGCTGCCCAAGCTTGTGCCAATCTGAGCTCAACGTCTTCCAGTCACTTCTCGGCAGTGACACCAAAATAGAGCGAGCTGAGCACATCATCAGTGGCCAGCGTCGCTGCGTGTACCGCATTCAAGCCTAGTATTTCGACTCTCTTCCACTTTATTATGAATATACGCTCTTATTAATGAGACGATGCTGTCATTCCTTCTATCTCCGTTTCCGCATGGATTAAGCTTTTATTAATTAGGAGCAACGTCCAATGGATTTGGAGATAGCCATGCCAAGCACCCACAAACCACAAGTTTTGCCCTCATTCGATGAAATGGTAAAAATGGCAGAACGCGATCCCGAAGCCTTTGAGCAGTTTCGTCATAATATGGCAAAAGAGATGATAGAAGGTGCCTCAGAGCAGATGCAGCCAAGGTTATGGGCGCAACAAAGCCACATAGATAGAGTCATCCACAACTGCAAGAACCCCAACCACACCAATGTTGTGTTGATGAATGAACTACAAAAACAGGTGGTGAAATTTAGAGAGGCATTGCAGGGAGAAACTACCTCAACTAAAAAAGCCGATGTGGTTGAGTTGAGAGCGTTTAAAGGTAGGGATGATTTTTACTAAAACTCATTGGATAAATCGAGAAAGTCAGGATTCGTTTTTCTTACTAAATCTAACTTCCACTCTCGCTTCCATTGTTTCAGCTGCTTTTCTCGGTTTATGGCAGTTGCCATATCTTCGAACAACTCAAAATAAACGAGCTTGTGAACGTGATATTTCTTGGTAAAACCTTCAATGACTCCATTTTTATGCTGCCATATTCTTTGTGCTAGTTGGCTGGTAACACCAATATAGAGAACAGAGTTATTTTTTGAAGTTAAGATGTAAACGCAAGGTGTTTTGTCGATGGTTCATTCTCCTTAATGACTTGTTTTTAGTTTCCTATTGTGACCCGCCAGCAAAGTAAGCTTACTTCAAACTCGAAGTACTCGGTGAGTAGATTCTGAATCACGCTCGTCCCTCGCTGTTCAGAATGACAGTTAATTTAACTTACTATTAAATAAAAGAAACCCGTCATTCTAGCGAGCGCCAGCGAGACTAAGAATCTACGTCCAACGAGTCCAATATCCAAGGAGCTTATTTCGGCTCTGGGCCGTAGTCGTTCTGACCTGCAGTACCTTTCAAGAAACCACACTCAACCAGAATCCACAGGCCACAAATCAGAGAAATCGAAGCGATCATCATTTGCGGTGTCGATGGGTCTTGTGCTGCAGGATTCGTCATCGGCGTTGCAACTCGGCCAATGATCAATGGGATGTTTAACGCCAACCAGTAAATAGACTTATTACGGTCATGCCAGCGCTTAGTGGTGATCGCCAAATCTGGGATAAGAAGAATTAATAGGAAGATAGGCAGAAGAATATAAGAGAACGCAGGGAATAACTTACTGATGCCAGCACCAAAGCCCAAGATCATGATGTAGTAAATGATATTCCACATCCAGTAAGTTTTACGGCCTATACGACCTTGGAAAGAAAACAGTAATTCTTTAATCGACATCGAAACACTCAACATATTGAAAGTGCGACAACTCCTTGGCCGCACTAAGTAAATCTAGTGTGTCTAATTTACCACCTTCTGGAAGCAATCAATATCCATATCTCGAACATTAACGGTCAAACTGCGTACGTGACTCGCTTGTTCTTGCAGTACTACCATCAGTGCTCTTGATAATTCCCGCTTCTGTTCTGGGCTTCTTCCTGTTAGCAAATCAAAGTTGATATGAATAAAATCCACACTATCGCCCTCTTCCCCGACCAGCCAATTGTGGCAACGAAGTGCACGAGATTTGACGGACGCCAGCTCGAACAAACCACTATCTAAAGTCACTTTATGTAAGTCTTCTAATAGGCCTTGAACATTCACACGCTCATCGACCGAGTTGGAATATTCTAAAACTAAGTTTGGCATTTTGATTCCTTTCTTATTACGGCTAACTTTTAGCCCGTAGTAATACCAATCTAAGGCGCATTTTCCGAGGAATGAACTATCATTCTGTCTACGCGATCACCAATCGATTGCTTTTGACAAAATGGATATACCCAAGTGACCTCAAGATACAGGGTCCAGAGCGTTGTCATTGATTCCCTGTTTACCGAAAAAGCAAGCTAGGAAAACAACGCAGCATCGGTTCAATGACACGCTCCCGAAGGGCGAGCTGCCTTGGTCTGCATACTTTGTTAACAATTTTTAATTTAGAACCACTAGATCTTCAAATTGTTGCCTCGCCTGCAAACCAAGCCATTCTCGCTGAACCTAGCATCTCGAGGTTACTTGGGTATAGAACAAATGCAGCACCGATCAGATGAAGAAAGCCGAATAAGACATGACGCCAATCATGATCTGTTCACATTATTCTGTTATATTCCTACGTAGATTTTTTACATTAATAGACTATTTACATTAAAGATAAGGGAGATATTCCTATGCGTCGTCCTGTAGTGATGGGTAACTGGAAACTAAACGGTAGCAAAGCAATGGTAACTGAGCTACTAACAGGTATTAACGCTGAGCTTGAAGGCGTTGAAGGTGTAGACGTAGCAGTAGCTCCACCAGCTCTTTACATCGATCTAGCTGAGCGCGTAATCGCTGAAGGCGGTAACAAAGTTATCCTAGGTGCACAAAACACAGACCTAAACAACAGCGGTGCTTTCACTGGCGACATGTCTCCAGAAATGCTGAAAGACTTCGGTGCTTCTCACATCATCATCGGTCACTCAGAGCGTCGTGAATACCACAACGAATCTGACGAGTTCATCGCTAAGAAATTCAACTTCCTAAAAGAAAACGGTCTAACGCCTGTTTTCTGTATCGGTGAATCTGAAGCTCAAAACGAAGCTGGCGAAACTGAAGCAGTATGTGCACGTCAAATCAACGCAGTTATCGACACCTACGGTGTTGAAGCTCTAAACGGCGCAATCATCGCTTACGAACCAATCTGGGCTATCGGTACTGGTAAAGCAGCAACAGCTGAAGATGCACAACGCATCCACGCTTCTATCCGCGCACTAATCGCAGCGAAAGACGAAGCAGTTGCAGCACAAGTAATCATCCAATACGGCGGTTCTGTTAAGCCAGAAAACGCTGAAGCTTACTTCTCACAACCAGACATCGACGGTGCTCTAGTTGGCGGTGCTTCTCTAGACGCTAAGAGCTTCGTAGCTATCGCTAAAGCAGCGGCAGCAGCTAAAGCTTAATTTCGCTTTTTACTAAGAAGAAATAACAAAGGGATGCATCACGCATCCCTTTTTGTTTACTTACGATCTAGTGAGTCCTGTCATTCCGAGGAGCCTAAGCGACATCAGGAATCTACTCTCCGCACGCACCCAAATCAAACCAGAAAAACAACAGAATCCCGTCATTCCAAGGAGCCCAAGCGACATCAGGAATCTACTAACCGCACGCCCCAAATCAAACCTGCAAAACAACAGACATAACCTATAAGAATCCCGTCATTCCGAGGAGCCTAAGCGACATCAGGAGTCGACTCACCCCACGCCCCAACTCAAAGTACCCAAACAACAGACATACCCAAAAGACATCCGTCATTCCGAGGAGTCTAAGCGACATCAGGAATCTACTCACAACACGCGCTAAACTCAAAACAACGACAAACCACTTACATCAAACAAAGAACCCAATCGCACTTCCGATTATTCCTACTCAATTCCATCCAACCAACGAACTCTATTCACTTACCCTGCTCTCAAGATTTACTATTGACCTACGCTTGTTCAAGGAGGAGCAATCGACATGACAACACCAATATCAGACATCGCCAATGTGATTCACCATGGTGGGAAACATACCGTCACTGGCTCTTGTCATGAATTGAAACTACCACACGGCAGCATCTTGATCGATTGCGGACTCTTTCAAGGCAAAGACATCCATTTTGGTAATCGCAAGGCATCACTGGATATTGAATTTCCGGTTAAACACATCAAAGCATTAGTCCTGACTCATGCTCATATCGACCATATTGGACGCCTACCTTGGTTACTGGGTGCTGGATTTAAAGGCCCCATCTACTGCACCAAAGCAACAGCCGAACTGGTACCGCTCATGTTAGAAGATGGATTAAAGCTGCAACTGGGTTTGAACTTCCATCAGCGTCAGCAAGTCCTCAATGTCATTAAAAAACAGCTAAGACTCCATGACTACCAACAATGGCTGCCACTTGGCAAACAATGTTACCTACGCTTTCAACCAGCAGGGCACATTCTTGGTTCCGCTTACGTGGAATTCAAACTCCCCAATCATGAAATCATCATGTTTTCCGGCGATCTAGGTCCGTCCAATACCCCGCTCTTACCCGATCCAAAGCCGCCAAAGCGTGCCGACTATCTGTTCATCGAGTCCACATACGGCAACAAAGAGCATGAAGACATTGCAACTCGAACTGAGCGCTTGAACGCCATTATCGATCACGCATTGCAAGACGGTGGTGTAATTCTGATCCCAGCTTTCAGCGTAGGGCGTACGCAGGAACTGTTATTCGATATTGAACAACTGATTCATCAACGCGACTTGTCGTCTTCTTTGCCAATTATCCTAGACTCACCACTTGCGAAAAGAGTCACGAAGACCTATCGCCGTTTCAAAAAACTGTGGGGAAAAGAAGCGAAGCAAAAGCTCAACAATCATCGTCATCCCCTCGCTTTTGAACAATGCATTACTGTAGAAAACCATCGAGAACATCAAGCATTAGTGAATCGACTAGCCTCCACTGACGAGCCTGCGATTGTCGTCGCGGCATCCGGTATGTGCGAAGGAGGAAGAGTCGTCAATTACTTAAAAGCACTCTTGCCAGACGAAAGAAATGATGTGTTGTTTGCGGGCTATCAAGCACAAGGAACCTTGGGTCGAGAAATCCAATCAGGCAGCCACACGGTGGATATCGATAATCAACCAATCGAAGCCAACGCGCAGATCCATACCATCTCTGGTTATTCTGCACATGCAGACCAAAGCGATTTATTGAAGTTTGTTACTGGTATTCCAGCACAACCAAAAGCCGTGCATTTGATACATGGAGAGAAAGAAGCAAAAAAAGAGTTAGGAAAAAGGATTGAAGCGGAAGGAGTTGAAGTGGTTTATTAATTGAAACTTTTTAGGAGCTTTAATAAGAGCAAAGAAAGAAGGTCCTAGCAAACTAGGACCTTCCGGGATATTGATTAGTCGCTACCAAACAAGTCGCGCGTGTAAACTTTACCCGCTACGTCTGCTAACTCTTCCACCATGCGGTTAGAAACAATCACATCTGCACTTTGTTTGAATTCATTCAAGTCTTTAATTACTCTAGAATTAAAGAAATCTTTTTCTTTTAATACAGGTTCGTAAACCACAACTTCAACACCTTTTGCCTTGATGCGCTTCATGATGCCTTGAATAGAAGAAGCACGGAAGTTATCCGATCCCGCTTTCATGATAAGGCGGTAGATACCGACAACTTTTGGCTCTCGCTTGAGGATTGATTCTGCCACAAAGTCTTTACGAGTACGGTTTGCATCCACAATCGCACCGATGATATTGTTTGGCACTTCTTGGTAGTTAGCAAGTAGTTGCTTAGTATCCTTAGGAAGACAGTAGCCACCGTAACCAAATGATGGGTTGTTATAATGATTACCGATACGAGGATCTAAGCCAACACCTTCAATGATCTGACGAGCATCCAAGCCATGTGCTTCTGCATAAGAATCCAGCTCATTAAAGTATGCTACACGCATAGCAAGGTAAGTGTTCGAGAACAGTTTAACCGCTTCCGCCTCTGTAGAGTCAGTAAAGAGAACTTGAATGTCCTCTTTTACAGCACCTTCAACCAACAAACCTGCAAACATTTCTGCACGCTCGCTACGCTCACCTACAATAATACGAGATGGATGCAGGTTATCGTGAAGCGCTTTACCCTCTCGCAAGAACTCAGGAGAGAAGATGACATTCTCACAACCCAATTCTTCTTTAATGCGTGCGGTATAACCCACTGGTACGGTAGACTTAATTACCATTACAGCTTCTGGGTTAATCGCCATCACATCTTTAATCACCGCCTCAACAGAAGAAGTATTAAAGTAGTTGGTTTGCGGGTCGTAATCTGTAGGTGTTGCAATCACAACATATTCCGCACCTAGGTATGCTTGTTCTTTATCTAAGGTAGCAACAAAGTTTAGTGTTTTCGTCGCAAGAAAATGTTCAATTTCAGCATCCACAATTGGTGATTGCTTATTGTTTAACATTGCTACTTTTTCTTCGATGATGTCTACTGCAACCACTTCATGGTTTTGTGCCAATAACATAGCGTTAGAAAGCCCAACATAGCCGGTCCCAGCAACTGCGATTTTCATGGGATAATCCTTAAATATAATTTTAAGGAAGAATAACAAAACAGAGCAGCTAGCGCTATCTATCGCTATGACCCTTATTAACATTGGCGATGTTCAGCAAAGCTTTTGTAGAGATTATCGCTTTTTCCATTAATGAACTTGAGCTAAAATTGGACGAATATACACAATAACCGTTGGCTCAATCATGCTTCTTGAACTTAGTTTTATCTTTTTCTCTTCTTTTGCCACGCTATTTCTCATGCGAAAAGTAGCAAAGCAGATTGGCTTAGTTGACAAACCCAACGCTCGGAAACTTCACAACGGCGCTATCCCTTTAGTTGGCGGTATATCCATTTGCCTCGTCCTTGCACAATACCTAGTTTTAAAACCAGAAACCATCGAACATAGTTGGCTTTATCTACTTAGCATATGTGTACTAACAGTTGTCGGTGCAGTTGATGATAAGATCGACCTAAGCTTTAAAGTTCGAATGGGCATTCAGGCTGCTTTATCTATAGTAATGATGGAAATAGCAGGTATTGAACTGCATAGCCTAGGGAACATGTTTGGCTTCGGTGAAATCAGTTTAGGTTGGCTAGGGAGCATAATCACAATTGTCGCTGTAATTGGTGCTATCAATGCCTTTAATATGGTGGATGGTATCGACGGCTTGTTAGGTGGTCTTTCTATTGTAACATTCGGTGCGCTAGCATTTTTATTACAAGTTGATAGCCAACATGGCTTAGCTTATCTATGTGTGGTCATCATTGTGGCCCTGCTTCCTTATATCTTTATGAACCTTGGGATACTAGGGAGAGAGCGAAAAGTATTTATGGGTGATGCCGGGAGTATGATGATTGGCTTCACTGTAATCTGGTTGCTACTAGGCGTTAGTCAAACAGGAAATTCCGAGCCATTAATGCGCCCAGTCACGGCTCTTTGGCTTATTGCGGTACCATTGATGGATATGGCAGCAATAATGATTCGCCGCATTCGTAGAGGCGATTCTCCATTCAAACCTGATCGTGAACATCTTCATCACATATTTCAACGCCTAGGAGTTGGACCGAAACAAACTCTTGTAGCAATATGTTTTATTGCAAGTCTTTATGCTGGTTTCGGCATTTATGGTGAGGCTACGAATATTTCAGAAGTAACGATGTTCGTATTATTCATTTCGTGCTTTGTAATTTACTCAATCATCTTGGCGTACATTTGGAAAATTACTAGCTATATCAGAAGTTGGGTAAAGGCGAGAAAAGCGGTAAAAGCTTAAAAAAATCCAGAAGGGGGGCCCCCTTCTGGACTTTTTTATTTTTTCAAAACTCCTATAACTCTCTCATCTTCGACAACGATGAGAGACGTTATCTTTTTATTTTCCATCACTTCATAGGCACTTTGAGTACTCGCAGAGCCAGAAATTTTTGCGGGATTTAAGGTTAGAATGTCTCGAGCCTTTAAATCAAAAACTTGCTTACCGTTAGCATTCATTGCTTTTCGAACGTCGCCATCCGTAATGATAGCTAAACCCTGCTCAACTTCAACTAACACCAACCCTAACTTTCCATCAGAAATTGCGTGCACAACAGAAGTAAAGTCAGCACTTTCTTTGACTAATGGAAACTCGGAGACCATTTCATCGCTAACTTTGGATAAAAGGCGCCTTCCTAAACTCCCTCCAGGATGAAATCGGGCAAAGTTTTCTGGAAGAAATTCTCTAGATTCCATTAACGCGACAGTCAATGCATCTCCCATAACCAACGTAGCAGTGGTTGAGGACGTTGGAGCTAATTGATGAGGGCAAGCTTCTTTAGGAATGGCTATATCCAAATGACAATGTGCGTTTTTTGCTAATGTTGATCCACTTTTGCCGGTAAGCGCTATAACATAGTTCCCATTATCTCTTAGAAATGGAAGTAGCTTTAGCACCTCATCCGTTTCACCTGAGTTAGATATTGCAATAAAGACATCTTCAGGTTTGACCATCCCTAAATCACCGTGAAAAGCTTCACCTGGATGCATAAAGAAACTAGGCGTACCTGTGCTTGCGAAAGATGCAGCAATTTTTTTTCCAACAATACCAGATTTACCCATACCACAAATAATAGTACGACCACGAGCAGTGAGAATAGCATTTACCGCCTGAGTAAAACTACTATCGATGTGAGCACCCATATAAATAAGCCCATCTACTTCTGTCTGAATTACGTCCTTAGCAATTTTTATGATGTCCATTAAGCCTTTTCCATTCTATTTTTGATAGTTAAATAGTCATCCCAAGTGTCTACTCCATGAGCAAGCTCTCCCTCGAAATAACAAGCACCAATTGCCATGCCATTTGAAAGAGCTCTTAACTGCTCGAGCTTCTCATAAGCCTCTAGAGGCGCTTCTTCGAATGAACAAAATGCGTCTAGAGCACCCACCGTATAAGCATAAATTCCGACATGACGAAAAGCTAACGAAAGATCCGAAGGAAGTTCCCTGTTGTATGGAGAGTTTGAGCGAGTAAAATAAAGAGCTCGATGATTTAATCCCATGACGGCTTTAACAACATTGGGGTTATTGAAGTCATCACTATGGACAATAGGCACAACAGCTGTTGTTATTTCGAATTCTGTATGTTTAAGTGTGAATAGCGATAGTTGACGAATCAACTCAGGGTCAACCAGTGGTTCATCGCCTTGAATATTGATGACAATATCTTGCTTGTTCCAACCTTGTGAGGTCGCTACCTCAAAAATTCGATCAGTTCCACTGTCATGCTCACACGACGTCATTACGACTGGGATGTTCAAATCTGAGGCTTTCTCAAATATTCGAGTATCATCGGTCGCTAACATGATATCTCGAGAGTCAAAACCAGCTTCAAGGCAGCGCTGAAAGACGTGCCAAAATATTGGCTTATCATTTATTTCGAGTAATGGCTTACCAATAAGTCTAGACGAGCCATACCGAGCAGGAATAACTATTTTAACTGTATTCAAAATATGCTCTTTTATCATATACGAATAATGGATTTACTAGAATTGTGATTATTAGAACCTTGTTTCAATTTTAGGGTGCTTGTTCACAACCTCATCGATTTCTAAAAGTGTTTCTAACAACTCTTCCATGTGCTTTAATGCAAGCATATTCGGGCCATCGCATAAGGCACGATCTGGATCTGGATGAGTTTCCATAAACAAGCCGTCAATACCAACAGCTACAGCTGCTCGAGCAATAGCTGGAACGTGAAAACGGTTCCCTCCAGTTGAGCCGTTGAGTGTGCCAGGCATCTGAACACTATGAGTAGCATCCATAACTACCTTGCAACCAGTCTCTTTCATTATAGTTAGGCCTGGCATGTAGTTAATTAGCTGTCCAAAGCCAAAGCTCGTACCACGATCACATAACCAAATGTCATCGTTACCGACAGCACGGCATTTTTCCACTACTGGAGCCATATCCGATGGATGCATCCACTGTCCTTTTTTTACGTTCACGGGTTTACCAAAAGAGGCAACTCTTTGAATAAAGCTCGTTTGACGAACGAGAAAAGCCGGTGTTTGTAAAACATCGACGACTGATGCAACTTCATCTAGAGGAGTATCCTCATGAACATCAGTCAAAACCTTCACACCTAATTGATCCTTTGCTTTCTGAAGAATTTTTAGACCTTCATCAATACCAGGACCAGTAAAAGCGTTTACTGATGAACGGTTCGCTTTAGTAAATGAAGATTTAGCAATATATTCAATACCCAGCTTATCTGTTATTTCTTTTAAGGAGGCAAAAGTATCTAAAACTAGACTTTCGGACTCGATGACACATGGACCTGCGATTAGAAACATCTATTTAATTCCTAGTTAATTTATTAATGATTTTTTCTATTTGAGATTTAGAAAATGAATTTCCTGCACCTTGTATTGAGTATACATACTTCAAATAATCTACATAATGATATCGTCTATCTATATCTACAGTTGTATTTAATTGGCTTTTAATATCTGAGGCTAAGTCCTTTCCATTTGAATGGAATGCGACTCCCGGAAAGTCATAGATAGACCGACCAAGAGTGATGACCGGTGTAGATGTAGATAAAACTTGCAATAGTGCACTAGAGTTGACAGAAATCACTAGTGAAACATTTGTTAAAAACTCAGTTTTGATAGCTACATCAGTAAGCTTTGAAAAATTCGAAAAATTATATTCTTGCTGGTCGTTAGGGTGCTTTTTGAATACTAACTCATATTTATTACATAGACCCGCATCATAAAATGCAGTTTCAATAATATTAATGACCTCTTGATTAGACGAGAAATCACTGTGGATAAGCAACTGAGTATCAAGTTCTAGTTGCAAAGGAACAAAAACCAGTTTCTTTGTATTGCCAAATACCACGTCACCATCCGATGGTGTTTTTTTTGAAAGTAAAGGATTTATTCGATGGAAATAAAATCTTTTTACATACTCACTGAATGTATGACGCTTGTGAACAACTCTTGCCTCTGTCCCTAAAAACTGCCCGACTTTTGAAAAAATCAAATATCTAAAAAAGTTAATATATGAGTACCATGAGTCATGAGAACTAGTAACAACATCGTTTTTAATATAACGTTTAAGGTCTTCACCTTTATCAAGAAATTTTTGATAGTCATTTTTTACATTAGAGTAAGCATTCACACCAAAAGAATCGACTACTGTAGTGTGAGGTCGAAACAAGCCTTGCTCCGTAACCAAATAGTTGATTGAAAGCTCGCGACACACAAAAACAGCGATAGCATGTTGCCATCTTAAATCATTATGAAGTAAAACGACCTTGATACCATTGTCGACAGCAAATTGCTTTAGAAACACATAGAACTTAGCCATGTATTCTAACTCATCATCTGTCAATTCGCGCTTCTCAACTTTTCTTACGAGCGCAGAAAAATGACTATCCATTGACTTAACTACGTCAAGATCAGTTTGAGAAATGATGATGCTCTTAGACTGAAGTTGTCTTTCAATATAGTAAAACTCAAACCCTGGTAAATAATGTTTTAATCCAAAAGAGCTGAGTAAAGCAAATTTCTTACCTTGGTATTCATCAGCTATGCGAGCATGCAATGTAGAGTACATCGGATCAAGTGAGAGCACGTTACCTATTTGTTTATTTTCTTTCATCAGAACTCACGCTACAAGTTTTCTGTCAAAAAGTAGTACAAACTAACAATGTTAGATTTTATACTTCCCTATATGTCCCAGAATAAGTATTTCATAAAGATAACTCATGAAAATAAAAATTTACATTTAGAAAAAACCATTTTCCCCATAATTAAAAATACTTATTGTTCTTATCATCAACTTTAAATTTCTATACTTCAAAGCCTTCTTTAAATTAGCTTTAAAAAGGTAACGCTTTATCTTTAAATTATCTGGATACTTGTCTATAATCATTTGAGAGGCAGTTATTGCTTTCGAACCATTTTTAGATATTTTAATCGCAGTATCTACTCGATAGTATGTTAAAGGTTCTTTAATTGAAACCACTTTTCCCTTCGCGGCTATTCTTAAATAAAAATCATAATCTTGTATAGCAGGCAGATCAATATCAAACCCACCACACGAGGAAGCTACTTCTCTATTTACCATTATACAAGATGTTGTTCCAATAACGTTATTATTAAAAAGAGATAACAATGGTGAATCTTCATTTATCTCTTGAAAAGAAACCCTTCCACACGAAGAGTCTGAATTTTTGAACATCCGTTTAGCCGTGTAACAAAGAACTGCATTTGTCGAGTTTAAAGAATTAACCTGTTGCCTAATTTTATCCTTATCCCACAGATCATCGTCATCTAAAAATGCAACATACTTACTAGTGGCTAGTGACAAACCGTAATTCCTTGAATAGCAAGCACCTTTATTCTCTGTATTTCGATAGTACACTAACCTTGAGTCTTTTTTATCTTCAATTACTTTCCTATTATTTAAATAACTTGGGGAATTATCATCAACAATAATAACCTCAAGTTCAGCATGAGACTGTGACAATATAGAGTCAAGAGCAATACTCAACAGTTCAGGCCTTTCATAAGTTACAACTACAATAGATACTTTCATTATCCCACCATCACGCCATAAGGATCTGTAAACAAAGCTCGAATATAAAAAACAAAGAAGCATATAAAAACCGCATACTTAATAAAGCATTGGGCTCTTACACTAAAATAATCAAAAACAAACGACAAAGAAACAACAAAGAAAACAACATAGTAGATAGGCACCCTTGAAAGAATAAGAACATTCCCTAGGAAGTTGTACAAAACCACATACAGAAACGAGAGGTTAAATATATATGTTCTAATTTTATTTGATTCTTTAGACAAACAAAAAACCAACATCAGACCAAGCATGAAGACAAATATGCTTTTTATTCCTAGCGATGTGCTATTATAAGACAACCCTTCAGTCAAGAAGACTCTATATTTTTCTGGAATAATTGATGAGGCAAAAAGAATGATATTAACGAGTAGTTGAGGTCTAAATGAAACTAAAAATGAAAAAGTAAGAATAAAATAATAGAGCCACTTATTATACCTCCATCTAATTGCTAATAAAAATGGACACGCAAGTATAACGCTAATATGAAAATTTGCTGCAATAACAAAGAATAAAGCTGATCTAAACTTTAATCCTTGAATGAGAAAAAGAGTACTTAAGGAAAAAAATGAAATTGCAATTGCCTGCCTTATCCCTGAATGAAAAAAAAAGAACGGTCCTAGCGCAAGAAAGGCTGATACTGTTAGTACATTTATACTATTTGTTTTTTTTAATACATACAATATCGGAACAAACATTAAAAAGGCAGAAAATATAAGATACTCTCTAAACCCACCACCTAGAAATAAAATAAGCTCAGTACTCTTAATATATAAATACTCTTTACTCTGAAATACAAAGCTTCCGGGATTCCCTTGTGATATATCATGGAACATATTTATATATGATTGCGTATCATTACCTGAATCAGTTCCTCTGAAACCGAGAACCAATATAAAAAACAAAAATAAAAATAGCATTGCGATATTTTTTATGGTGAGGTTCTTTATATTATGGTATATGAAAGCAAAAAAAGAAAAAACGAAGAAATAAATTATATAATTATAATATATCATGTTTCAATATTCCCAAACACCTTTAACTGCATACTTAAAAGCGTCTAATATTGAACATCTACTCTTACTGCTAATGTGATACTTTAAAATGAGTCGCAATAACAAAAATGAACCAAGAGTTTTACCATAGAAGTATACATAATAACCCGCTTTTGCATAGTAAAACTCTTTAACTATTTGGCTTCCGGTTGACTCCCTAGGGTGAGTAAACAAAGATAAATCTGTGCTAATAATTCTAAAACCATTTCTCAGCGCTTTTGTAAGAAATATAGGTTCTTCACCAAGCTTATATTTACTTCCCAAACCAAATTTTTCGTTAAAATATATCGAACCTCGTTTATTTTTAAAGCTAATACCATTACCAATAATTTCAATTGATGAAGCCCTACGGACAGATTTTAAATCATGTATTAAAGGCCTAGCCTGATAATCTTTAAACCACTGTTCAAAAGACCACACCCTGCTCAAAAGAATATCAGCCTTTGTCAAAAAAAACTCGTCATAAATATCTTTAAAACTTACACTACGGTAGATTACATCATCATCGGTCAAGACAAAAAATGAGTTATCGTAATTACAAATAAAGTACTTCAATAATAAGTTTCTACTTTTTGACAGGCCCAATTCATCACTGTGAATATAAGTTACATCTTCCCTAAATATCTCATTATTTTTAAAAGAGGGTTCAGAAACCTGATGACATATTACGTATTCTTTTTCTGCATTGTATTCTGGTATATTTTTCAATACAAGGTCAATACCTTCATTCATTGTGCTGATTAGGTAAACCAATTTATTATTTTTCATAGTATGTTCACTCTAATATAGTCTGCGTAACTCCGGAGTTTACACTTTAACTTAACGAGTAACCTTCGATAGCCACTAAGGTGTTTAGTTTTTAGAAATGAATGATCATCTCCACCCCAACTCTTTCCCCACCAGTGTATTGCATAAGAGTTTTCTGTAAGTTTAGACTCGTTGAAGCATTCAGTATAATAATAAGGATAAAAGTATTCTGGTGGGTATATTGTTGCTAAACCATCAAAGTTTTCATTTTTTTCAAAAACATGTGTAATCACCCTAGGAATTGTATAAAAGTCAACTTGATATATTTCCCTCTCATAAAAGTTAATTAGCTCTCTTAATATTCCATTTCCTCTTGTTGAACCAATAACTCCGGCACTAATATATTTTTCATTTTCTTTTCCGATGAAGAAAGAGGCATTAATTAAAGGTGATATATCTTTTTCTAAGGTGATATCAGTATCTAAATAAATACCGCCATGTTCATACAAAACCTTTAAACGGATATAGTCTGAAACAAAAGCCCACAACTTCCTGTCATAACAATCTTTGATGAATGTAGATTTTGAAAATATATCTTTCATATCCAAATTAGTTTCATTCCATTCATAGAACTCATAATCTGGTAGAACCATTTTCCAATTTCGGATACATGCATTTACAAAATCACTTTTTTCATTATTACCAACCCAAACATAGTGGATTTTTTTAGGTATCATTTTATAGAACCTCTCAGACCATCTGAAATAAACTTATTTTTGCCAAGAAAAATAATAGTTGCTTGAATTATTTGCAAGATAATTAGACCAATTAACCCCCAAGTAGATACGAAATAATTCATTAGGCATAGATAAAGAAAATTAACTATAAATATAAGTTTAAGAACTTTAAATTCATGGCCAGAGTAGATCGCAACCGTGTGTTGGTAAAACATTGAGCTGATTATAATTACATAAAAAAGATATGTAAAAACTTCGTTTTTGTATGTAGCTATCTCTGGTGAAAAGTATAATACAATCGATTCAAAGCTTACGTAAAAGATCGAAAGAATAATGGATGAGCCAATTATAAATAAAATAGTAAACTTCCTGCCAAGAACAAGTACTTTTGTGATATTTCCACTAGCAATCAATCGGCTTATATCTGCACCGAAAAACTGAAGAAATACGCTAATAACTTTTAATACAACTGCTCCTAACTTCTCTAATATCTTATAAATACCAACATCCTGAAGTGACATTAAATTAGCAATTAATATTGGTGAAAGCTTTTTGATCGGAAGATCAATATTACTATTAAGATTAGAAATCAATGTGTATTTTAAAACTCTAACATCGACACGCTCAAACCTAAAACCTCTATAGTCTATTTCTTTCCTTTTAAGTAAGAAATAGAAAATATCAAAAACCAAAACCAATAGCGAAGAAATAGAAATTATTAATGCATAATAATGAACTCCATAATTTTTACAACTTGCTATATAGTACAAAGCACATAGAATACTAGCTACTAAAAAGTTTCTAAAAGAAATCCACTTGAAATATCCATAGTATCTATAGATTCCATCAAATGTCCCAGAAACATTAAAGAGAATATAAAAAGAAATTGAATATAATAGTTCTGAAATAAGACTGCCCCAGCTTAAAGCTTCAGATACAAACTGAATGGACGCATAACAGACCAAGAAACCGAATACTGCTGTTATCACGTCAACTAGTAGAAGTTTATTAATCAGTGTTGTCTTTAGCTCTGGGCTTTTTTCATACGGTATAAATTTTATAAGCGCATCGACAGACTGCAAGTTAATAATTGCACCAATAACCATTATATATGAAAATGCCAACATGAGAGCTCCATAAGTCTCGACTCCCAATGCTCTAACCATAATATATAATGATAGTATTGATATTAACCCTGTGCCAATCGAACTAAAGAAAAGCATTGCCAAAGGTCTTATAGCTTTTCTCACTGCAGCACTAGATATGATTTTCATTTTCTACCATGAATTGATGTTTCATTTTTACACTATAAAGTAAGTCTTAGCTTTGTAGTGTCAGCTAGTTTAATTTTTCAAATTATCAGCCACATACCTTCAGCTTTTAAAGTAAAGATATACTTATTATAAAACTTAAACTGTAAGGCGAGTGTTCTGAGGACTACTCTCGAAGTGCAAACCTAATTAGAACAATAATACCACCGAACATTATTCCTAATAATGTACTTAATACGCAAATCAAAGCACGCTTAGGGCTATCTTTAAGCTCTGGGATTATAGCAGGATCCACTGTTTTAAATATAAATTCATCTTGTACTTCCGCAAGCATTAAGTTCTTGGTTTGTTCTTCGATCAACTTGTAAAACATGCTTTGCATGTCTGCAACCGCAGTTTTTTGGAGTTGAGTGTTTAAATAGGATAGATTTTGTGATGCTTCAGCTATTGTTCGCTCACGCATCACTTTGTTGATATCTTCAATCAACCAATTCACCCATTGTTGAGCAACATAAGGTGAGTAGTTTTTAACTGATACTGTGTATAAACCACTCTCTTTATCTTTATTGACGCTCAAGACCTCTTTACTGAAGACTTCAAAGGCTTCTTGTGCTGTTGGTGTTGCGCCTCGTAGACCATTAGGCTCACGTAGCCATTCTCCCGTTTTCGAGTTATAAAGATCTTCATCTAAGATAAGTTTGTTATTTGCTAAATCCCAACCCTTGGCTGCCATGAGAGGTACAAGTAATTCATGTTTGTTAATGAATGCTTCAACAAACTGGCGAGACTTCATTACCTGAACGGCTAAATCGGTTTGAGAAGATTCACCTGCGCCCAAGTTAACACCAGCTAGTGCCGCAAGACCACCTAATTGTCCTGCCATTTTTGACAAGCCTCCACCATTCGAGCTTTCAGCTGGTGCTAATAGTGCATCAGCTTTGTAGATGTTTGGTAGGCTCAGGGCGTAAAGTACTGCGCCAACTGCAAAGACAAATGTTGTCGCAATAATGATCCATTTACCTTTCCACAATGCTTTGAAAAGTTCGCCTAGGTCGATCTCATCATGGGGAGGTTGGGATTGTGGTGGATATAGTAGGTAGTTTGAGTTGGATTCTTTTTGTGGTTCCATTGATCTTTAATCCTAAGCTCTGAGGTTCGTTCTATTGGCCCCAGAGATTGGTGAAATTTGATAGATTGCTCTCCGGCTTTCAAAACACAACCGCGCTGTGACAAGATTCCTAGTCTCGCTTCGGCTCGCTGGAATGACGGGCTACGGCTGAATAATGCCACTATTAGTGTTCAGAGTAGTATTTGCCGTTTTGATTAATAATGTTCATAAAATTGAGCTTATGTAACTTTAATCGTTACATAAGCTCATACTATGATTTGAATTTATAACCTTGTTTAAGCTGATTGGTTTCGTTACTTCAGCGCGTTGATCGCTACACCTGTTTGGTAAAGGATCTGCGTTGCCGCTGTCCAGGTGCTTAATGCATCACGGTAATCAGTATCAATTGGAACAACAATGGTGTCGCCCGCTTTTAGCTCTTCATGGTTGTTACCGAACCAGTAGCCTGATGTTGGTTTGTAAACCGAACCGTCAGCACGCACGACAAAGATGCGGTCTTCATCAGCTTGTTTCTTCGCGCCACCAGCTTTGTTTAGGTAGTCATCTACGTCTAACTTGTTATCCAACAAGTACGTGATTGGCACCTGTACTTCACCCATGATTGATACTGTGTTGCGGAAGGTCGGTACAAATAGGAAATCACCATCTTCTAACATAAAGTCCGCAGAACGCTCGTTTTTAAGGATACGATTCAGCTGTACAACCATACGTCCAAGCGCTTTGCTACGACTTGCTTCTTCAACAAACTTGAGTGTTTTATCAGGGTCAGAAATCACCGAGCTCATATTGCTGTCTGCGCGGAAGGTTTTCTTCGCAGTTTCAGCGCGCATATCTGCGGCATATTGGTTTAGTAGTTTTTGCTCTTGTAGGCGAAGCGCTTCACGCGTGAAGATCGCGCCTTGAGGATGAGCAAACTCCGTCAAACCACCAGCACGTTCAAGTAACTCGCCTAAGGTTTCCCCTTGACGAACTGTGTACGTACCAGGGAAGCGAACTTCACCTTGCAAGGTGACTGTGCTTTGTAGTTTAACGTTCGGCTTTTCAAGGATGTTCAAGCGGTCACGGCCAACAAGGATTGCATCATCTGCAGTGCTTCCTTGAATTGCTTTACGTAAGTCAATGCGTTCTACGTCGATCGAAGCTCGTTCATCCTTGCTACTGATCACAGTACGAGCCAACTCTGCATTAATGGTAAATGCATTGTACGTTAGGCCACCTGCTGCTTCGATAAGGGTAGACACCGACATGCGTGGCGTGAGTGGGTAACGACCAGGGTGTTTGACCTCACCAAATACTTCAGCAATTTGCGGTGCTAAGCCTAAACGAGATTGCTGTTGGAGCTGCAAAAGTACCGGAGCAAGTAAAGTGCGACGGGTGTTTTGTTTCAGCGCATCAAAGTCTTCTTTGGTAATTTCTTTGCCACGGAATATAATTTTCGGTTGTTCTGATTCTTCAATTGAAGATTGTCCCACAGACATATTGTCTGTCGCTGAGGATATTGCAACAGAAGAGCTCATCACTTCTTGCTCTTTTTGTTGGTCCAGCTCGGCTTTAAATTGTGCTTGCTCAAGCGTTTTCGCTTTCGTAACTGTATCTTGATCCGCTAGTGTATCTAAATCTTCATTATTGAAACGGTTAAATACCAGTACTCGGTCACGCGAGTTTAGCTTTAGGTTATCTTTACTGCTTGGAGAAAGAATCGCGTTAGCGAGGTTAACTTGATAAACCTCGATGTCACGTTGTGGGTTAATCTCACGGACAACGACAGCATAGTTAACGTCAGCAGTGGAGTTAAATGACGTATCTACCGACTGGAACAAATCAGCAACGCGCAGGCCGCTCTTCCATTCGATAAAGCCCGGATGGCGAACATCACCTTCAATTTGCACATAACGGGTTAGTTCTTCACTCTTCTTCAGTACATTAACGGCGTCGCCATCTTTGACTTTAGTTTGTTGATCGTGTGACTGACTGAAGTTAAGGGTTAATGCATCGCGAGCACCTTTTGCTGCATAACGTTTGACTTCAATTTGATCACTGTAAGCGTTAGCAGTAAAACCACCTGCCATTTGAATCGCTTGCTTGTAGGTTTCACCTGATTCCACTTCATAGATTGCAGGACGGTTTACCTCACCATCAATCGCGATGGTATTACCGACAGCTCCAATAAAGACCACATCGCCAGGTAACAGTCGAACATCGTTGCGCGCGTCGCCTTTCAGCAATAGATCATACATATCAAGCTTGCGAATTACCTGACCATTACGCTTTAACTGCACGTTACGCAATGCACCGCTCTCACCAAAACCACCACTGTAATAAATGGCTTGAGAAATGGTGGTTAGCGCGCTGACAGTGTAAGCACCTGGCTTATAGGCATCCCCCATCACAAACACTTGCATGGTACGCATCTCACCCAGTGAAATATCGCTACGCACGCCAATCATTTGCTCTTTTACACGTTGGTTTAGTGAATCACGAACGTCAGAAAAGCTCATACCAGCCACTTGAACTGGGCCGAGTGAAGGGAAGTTAATCGTACCCGCACGATTTACTCGCAAACGGTGGGTCGTATTCTCTTTACCAAACAGCTGAATAACAATTTCGTCACCGGCACCGACTGTGTAGTCGGCCGGAACAGGTACATCACTCACTGGGGCAAATGTTGTTGGTGAACCCGCAAACAGATCCAAGCCGAAGCGCTTAAGCTCTTCATCTTCTTTGATCACATCCGCTTGGTTCGTTTGATTGGCTTTACTCACCTCTGGGCGAGGATCGATCACTTGAGGGTTTTGATAGTTACTCGGCTGAGAAGAGGAGCCAGAAGGGAGAGTAATGCCGTACTTACTTGCTAGTGCTTGTTGTTGGTCAGCAGGTAGGCTCTGGAACATTTGTATTTGTTCCGGGGTTGGAGTTTGCGCATGGCTGAATGGCGCAAAAACACTTGCCAACACACAAGCGGCAATCGATAAATATCCTTTAAGCATGATAATTCGCTATTTAAATCGAGAGTTAAAAAATCCTAGTTACTAAAACTAGGTACTAGGTCTTTTAATTAAAATCGGTGCTGAAAGCCGAGTGTCAGGGCATTCAAACGAACTTGGTCTTCTGATGTATTGTCAATAAACTCGAAAACAACCGCATTGTGCTTATCTAAGGCGTAATGCATACCTAAACCAAAGCTAAAGCCTTGATCTTTGTTGGAACCTTCGTTTTGTTGATCGATCTGGACACTGGAGTAGCCCGCCAGTCCGTAAAGAGCGAAACGTTCAGAAACCGGCATGTTCAACTTAACAAAACCACTTGCTAAGCTGTCTACTGCAAGTCCGCTGTCGCGCTGTACTGAGGTGCCGTAACGTGCTTCTAACGCGACATAATCGTTAAAGAAATAGCCTGCTTGCGCTTGAAGAAGGAATGGATTGCCTTCGGTTACGGAAGAAATAGAAGAGTGGTGGTATTCGGCATTAGAGTAGCTCACTAACGCACCTGCATAAAAATCTGCTGAGGCCGTAAATGAGCACAAGCCTAAGCTGATTGTACTCAACGCCCCTAGCCATGGTCGTTTGTTCATCACGTAAGTGTTCCTTGGGTATTGACTGACCGCTGCACATGAATGACGCACGCAGTGAATGTCTGTTAACTCTTTAGTCTGTTTGCTTGTGCGTTTTCACGCTACCGCCCTGCGGCATTACGCGTAGCCACTGTTCGCTGATTACCGAGCTGCTCGGCTTATTGATATAAGTGCTTTTTTAAAGCGTCGCTTTTGTGACAAGAAAATCAAAAAATCATACTTGATAAGCACAGCATAAAAGCTGGCAAATTATGCATGGATTAGCGCAAAACGGCAAGGGGGCTCACTCTAAGGTTTGAGAATGGACATTCTTATTTTTGAGAGCAATGACACTCTGAGTATTAGTCGTCTAAGTGTAACAAAACGTAACGCAAAACTTATCTCGAATGTCAATTCGCTACTTACTTCGATATTTACGGGTTAGTGTTATTTATGGCGAGTTATCCTTCATTACTCGACTCTTCTTTAGTTAAAATCACTAAAACCGCCTGCAAATGAATTGTCTTTTCAATGAGACGCATTCTTTAGAACTTGGTAAAATTCCATAGGAAACTATTTACATGCTGATTGTTTTTTAACTAAAATGACAGATGGTATGTTCTAAACAGACCAAACATCGATGTTTTAAAATCTGAAATACAAGGATTAATAATGAAGAACACAGCTCTAGCTATTCTTATGGCTCTAAGCGCATCAACTGCATTTGCAGCTGAAGAAGCAGGTTCTGCTGGTGCAGCATCAGCATCTGCAACTGGTACAACTGCAGTAGCAGTAGGTGCAGCAGCAGCAGTAACTGTAGTAGCAGTTGCAGCGTCAGACAGCGATTCAACTTCAACGTCTACTTCTACTTCTACTTCTACTTCTACGAACTAATTCGTTTAAGCTGAACTAGATAAATCGCCCTGAACTGTTTCAGGGCGATTTTATTTGTACGAGGGAATAATGAATACCTTTCTATCGCAAAAATGGATGCGCTTACTTGTTGTTTTACCTGTATTAAGCCTCACTTTTGGGTGTACTCAGAAATTCAATGATGTCTCGGCGACCGTTCAAGAAGCTTATGGCAACTACATCGATGTTGAACTGACACCAGAAGAAATTGAAGCCGTTCCTTATGCCAGCGCTTATCTAAAAATCGGCAGCCAAAAGCAAGTCTTTGTTGTTCTCGCCTTTGCAGAATCAAACCCACTAACGGGACAAACCCAACTCAAATGGGTCAGTGCCGATAAAGCGATGGTGGTAACAGAGAATGGCCATATTGTTAAAACCATTGGATTGCAAACCACTAACCTAGCCGGTGTCTACGGTGACGTGCCTGCTTACTCAAAATCATCTGTTCAATATGCGCTATCTTACGATTGGTCTGAGCAATACCGTTACGGCTTTCAAGCTCAGGTAGAGCGATCACGTCAAGGCAAAGAGAGGGTAAACACTCCTATTTCATCGACAGACACCGACGTTTATACTGAGCTCGTTACTTTTCCAAGCTTAGAAGAAAGCGTAGAGAACACCTATTGGGTAGACAGTAATGGACAAGTGGTGAAAACACGTCAGCACTTGGGACCAAACATGGTGCCAGTTGAATTGACAATTTTGAAAGGGTACAGCAAATCATGAGTAAGCGACTGCTCTCTTTACTAAGCTTAGTGGGTGTTGTCGGTATTACCGCCGTACCTGCTTTAGCCCAGAACCAAAGTTTATCGCCATTACGAGTTGAATTAGTGGGTACTGGAAAAGCCTTACAATTTGAACAACCAACTCGTTTAGACAACATCCTGAAACTCGCACAAGAGCAGAACGTTGTCTTGCAATATCCTTTTGCGATTAGTTTGTTTGATGATTCAGAACAGGCACAGCAAGAAAGTCTGGCGTTAAAAAGCGCCGTGTTGAACCAAATGATTCAATACAACCTCGTTGGTCATCCATTTTACAAATTTATCCAGCAAAGTCAGTTTGCGCCTCGCGTTCTTTCCGCCGTCGATGTTGATCAAATCCGCTTAGACAAATTTGATAACCCGCTTTTAAAAGGCCAGTTTGCCTTAAGTGCGCCTCAGCGAGCAGAAAAAGTGTTGTATGTGGGCAATGTGGACAAGGTTTATGCAATCAAAAATCTAGCTGGTATCCCCCTGCATGAACAGGTCGATAGCCTAAAAAGCAGTGAGGTTGGTGAACTGGCTCAGCCGCCTATTTTAATCTATCCAAATGGTGAGATTGCTACCCCGCATCATGGCCGTTGGTTAACCAAACAATATTATTTACCACCTTTGACCATAGTCTACATCCCATTTGACGATTTTGAACAGTCGCGAATGGATCAAGATATCGTCAAACTGCTGTCACAACGTAAACCAACCTCGACGAAGAATTAAATATGAACCTGATAAGAACCAGTTTATCGCTTTCTTTAATGGGTCCAGCGTTGGTTTGGGCTCAAGATATGCCTTTTGAGGCACCGCCATTACAACCTTCACAGATGGATTTTGGTGGCGTGGGGTTAATGCAAATGCCAACTGCCCGCATGGCGCCTGAAGGTGAGTTTAACTTTGCGGTCACTGGCAGCGATGAGTACCTATTTTACAATGTGACTCTTCAAGTGATGCCTTGGCTAGAAACGACGATTCGCTACACCATGGTGAACGATCTTTTTTACAGTAGCGATCCAAGCTTCTCTGGTGACACCAAGTACACCGACAAAGGCATCGATTTTAAAGTTCGTTTATTAGAAGAGTCTGAATACTTACCAGAGCTTTCTGTTGGTATTCGCGATTTTGCGGGTACCGGCCTGTTTGATGGTGAGTTTGTTGCTGCGACAAAACGTTACTCTAACCCAAACCTTGGTACCTTTGATTTCACGTTAGGTATGGGCTGGGGCTACTTAGGTACGCGCGACAACATCAGTAATCCTACTTGTAAACTATCAGATAGCTTTTGCACACGCCCTTCAGACTACAAAGGTCGTGGAGGAAGTGTGGATTTTGAACGTTGGTTCAAAGGTCCTTCAGCCCTATTCGGTGGTGTGGAATATCAAACACTACATGCCCCACTACGCTTAAAGCTTGAATACGACAGTAATGATTACAGCGAAGACTTCCCTGTGGTACGTGGTGGTGTAGACATGACACCTCATACGCCTTGGAACTTTGGTGTTCTGTATCGTTTAGGACACATGGCAGATTTGCGCTTGAGCTACGAGCGCGGCGATACGTTAGTTGCAGGCGTAAGCCTTTACACAAACTTCAATGAAATGCCGTCTTTCTGGCGTGATACACCAACACCAGAAGTTGAAGACAAGCAAGCAGAGCAACTGTCTGATGTAGATTGGGAACGTGTTACTGAGGAGCTGGATAAAATTGCTGGCTACCAAAATACCCAACTCTATGTTGAAGACAATACTGTCTCCGTTGTTGGTGAACAGAAGAAGTATCGCGACCGCAACGAAGCGCATGAAAAAGCAGCTGCAGTTCTTTACAACAAGATGCCAGACAACATTGATACCTTTACTATCAATGAACGCAGCCGTGGTTTGCTCGGCGATCAAACGGTTATCTCAAAAGATAAGTACCGTGATTTTGCTGAAGTCAATTACATCAGCCCGAGCATTGAAGATGCGACGTCTACATCAAGCAATAAGCCTCAGGGCAAACCCGCTTACGATGGGTTTGAGCGTTTTGATTGGGGCTTTGCACCAAAACTTGCTCAAACCTTAGGTAACCCAGAAGACTTCTATTTGTTTAGTGTTGGCTTGAGCGGCAACGCTTCTTACTGGCTAACGGACAATCTAGAAATCGGCGGTTCGCTTTACTGGGATTGGTACAATAACTACGACAAGTTTAACTACGTAACACCACCGGATGGCACAAGCGTTCCACGTGTACGTACTATGTTCCGTGCTTATCAGAATGAACACGCGGTAACTATGTCGAACCTTCAATTGACTTGGTTCCAAGAGTACTCAGATACCATGGACCAGCAATTTTACGCAGGTTACCTAGAAAGCATGTTTGCAGGTGTAGGTACGGAGTTCTTATATCGTCCAAAAGGCGCCAACTGGGCACTTGGTGCTGATGTTAACTTAGTTTCTCAACGTGACCCTGAAAGCTACTTTGGTGTTTACGATGAGAAGTGGCAGCATATTCCTGAATACGGACGTCCATTCCAAGTAGTAGATAAAGGCTTTACTGGCTTTGTGTCTGGTTACTACTACCCTCAATGGGATTTCCTACAAGATTTGATGATTCAAGTCGATGTAGGTCAGTTCCTAGCGGGTGATGTCGGTACGCAAGTGAACGTGTCTAAGCAATTCAAAAGTGGCGTTATCGCTGGTGCGTTTGCATCGATTAGTGACTTGTCTGCAGATGAGTTTGGCGAAGGTAGCTTTACCAAAGGCTTCTACATTTCGATTCCATTCGACATTATGACAGTGAAACCAAGCAACAACCGTGCGAACTTTAGTTGGCAGCCTTTGACTCGCGATGGCGGTCAGAAGCTAGGTCGTAAATACAGCTTGATTGAACTGACGGATGAGCGTAACCCTTGGTATCAACGCCCGAACACATCAGATGAAAAGTAATCTAACCACGATTTAGATTAACTTACTTATACAAAGGAAGCTTCGGCTTCCTTTTTCTTTATCTAACGCCAACACCTTCCCTCTAACACCTAAAGCCTTAACTCTGCTAAACTTCCTGAGAAAATTTTAATCTATGGTGGAAGTCTTATGATCATCGTAACTGGTGGTGCTGGCATGATCGGCAGCAACATTGTTAAAGCTCTGAACGAAGCAGGTATTAACGATATTTTGGTTGTCGACAACCTAAAAAATGGCAAGAAGTTTAAAAACTTAGTTGATCTTGATATCACAGATTACATGGATCGTGATGACTTCCTTACGCAAATCATGGCGGGTGACGACTTCGGCCCTATCGAAGCCATCTTCCATGAAGGTGCTTGCTCTGCGACAACTGAGTGGGACGGCAAGTACATGATGCTAAACAACTATGAGTACTCTAAAGAGTTGCTTCATTACTGTCTAGATCGTGAAATTCCATTCCTATACGCGTCATCAGCTGCGACATACGGTGAGACAGAAACGTTCGTTGAGGAGCGTGAATACGAAGGGGCACTTAACGTATACGGCTACTCAAAACAGCAGTTTGATAACTACGTTCGTCGTCTGTGGAAAGACGCAGAGGATCATGGCGAGCAGCTTTCTCAAATAACAGGTTTCCGCTACTTCAATGTGTATGGCCCACGTGAAGATCACAAAGGCAGCATGGCATCGGTAGCCTTCCACCTAAATAACCAAATCAATGATGGCGAAAACCCTAAATTGTTTGCTGGTAGTGAATCCTTCAAGCGTGACTTTATCTACGTTGGTGACGTGAGCAAAGTAAACCTTTGGTTCCTAGAAAGCGGAGTTTCAGGCATTTTTAACTGTGGCACCGGCAATGCGGAATCATTTGAAGAAGTTGCGAAAGCAGTGATCAAACATCACAACAAAGGGGAAATCCAAACCATTCCATTCCCTGAACACCTAAAGGGCGCTTACCAAGAATTCACTCAAGCAGACCTTACTAAGCTTCGTGCTGCTGGCTGCGATGTAGAATTCAAGACGGTAGCTGAGGGTGTTGCTGAATACCTTGCGATTCAGAATCGTTAATACCTGTCAAAGGTGGTAGTGAAGTCTCTGCCACCTTTACTCTGATACGTTTACGAGTATCATTTCTAAACATCTCCAGTTATCTCTTCCGAAAATAGGTGCTTACAACCGCATGACTGTTCAACGTGATGATTTCGATCCAAAAGCTTATAACCCTGAATTTGAGCGTCACTTTCTTGCGCCTAAATATTGGGGAACTTGGCTCGGCGCTCTACTATCGATGCCGTTGGCACTGCTTCCACTAGGAGTGCAAAAATGGCTAGCCAAAGCAATTGCAAAAAAATTGGCTAAATCACGCAAAGGCCCAGCCCACCGAGCTCGCGTTAACTTTGAGCTGTGTTTCCCAGACAAAACCTTTGAAGAGCGTGAAGCGCTCATCGAAAAGACGCTTTACACAGCCGCTTTATTCTTCTTCCGCTTCAGCCTACTTACCTTACGTTCTCCAAAGTGGCTGCAGCAACGCTGCCAAATTCGCGGCTTAGATATTTTGCAGAAGCATATCGAAAATAATGAAAAAGTCATTTTGATGGTTCCACACTCATGGGCGATCGACATTCCAGCTATTTTGTTGGCCTCTATGGGAATGCCGGTTTCTGCAATGGCTAAAAAGCAGAAAAATGAAGTCGGCGATTGGTTGATGCACAAACAACGAGTTCAGTATGGCGGTCGAGTTTATGAACGCTCTGGTGGTATAAAGCCTTTCCTAAAGTCTATTCGAGATGGCTATATTGGTTACTACTTACCAGACCAAGACCACGGTCCAGAGCACAGTGTGTTTGTAGACTTTTTCGCCACCCGAAAAGCAACCCTTCCAGGCCTTGGGAAAATTGCAAAACTCTCACGCTCTAAAGTACTCCCTATGTTTGCTTCTATAAATACAGAAGATGGGTCGTTCGATATCGAAATCTTACCGGCGTTTGAGCTAGATAAAGGCGAAGAGCAAGATGCACGTACTTCGAATGAAGCGATTGAGTACTTTGTTTCCACTAAGCCTGAGCAATATATGTGGGTGTTACAGCTATTACACTCTCAAGAAGATGGTAATAACTATTACAATCTCTTCAAACCGAGATATGACACGGATTGGCAAGTAGAAAAATGAAAAAAATCTTAATTATCGGCCCGTCTTGGGTTGGCGATATGGTGATGTCACAATCACTGTACATCGTTTTAAAGCAACAACATCCAGAAAGCCAGATTGATGTGATTGCTCCAGGTTGGTGTAAACCGATCCTCGAGCGTATGCCTGAGATCCATCAAGCGATTGAGATGCCTCTTGGCCATGGTGAGTTCAATCTTCTTGGCCGCAGAGAGATTGGTAAGTCACTGCGTGAAAAGCAATACGATCATGCTTACGTACTGCCAAACTCAGCTAAGTCTGCTTTGATACCTTGGTTTGCAAACATCCCACAGCGTACAGGTTGGAAAGGTGAAATGCGTTATGGCCTACTCAATGATCTTCGCCCTAACAAAAGGTCTTTTCAATACATGGTAGAGCGTTATGTCGCTTTAGCCTACCCTAAAGTTGAAATGTTGGATTCATCATCCTTGGGAGGCTTAGAAACACTTCCTAGACCTAGCTTGTCTATCGATAAAAAGACTCAGCAAGAGACGCTTAACAAATTCTCTCTCGACCAAACGCTCCCTGTCATAGGGTTGTGTCCAGGTGCCGAATTTGGCCCTGCTAAAAAGTGGCCAGAAACACATTATGCTGAAGTCGCCACTCAAATGGCGGCTAGCGGCCATCAAGTATGGCTGTTTGGTTCTCAAAAGGACATTGATACCTGTAATAACATCAAGCAGCTCGTGCCGGCTGAGCTTCAACAGAGAATTCACGTTCTCGCTGGGCAAACCAGCTTGATTGAAGCGGTGGATCTGCTTGCAGCCTGCAAAACGGTCGTAGCCAATGACTCTGGTCTTATGCACGTGGCAGCCGCTGTTGGCTGTAATGTTGTTGCAGTCTACGGTTCAACATCGCCAAAGTACACACCACCGCTTGCGGAAAAGGTAGAAATTGTTCACACCGATATTGACTGCCGCCCTTGCTTTAAACGTGAATGTCAATTTAATCACCTCAAGTGTTTAACTGAACTATCCCCAAAGCAGGTACTAGACAGCATTCAAAAACTTGAAGCGATAACGGTAAGTTCATGCTAACTCGCATTTTGTACACATTGTTACTTGCCCTTGCATCTCCTTTCCTACTGTTTGGTTTGTATAAAAGTAAACCAAACAAGCCCAAGTTCGGTCAGAGATGGAAAGAGCATTTTGGTATTACACCAAAGCTAGAGGCAACTGAGCGCCCCATTTGGATTCATGCGGTTTCAGTAGGCGAAAGCATCGCAGCTATCCCCCTAATTAAAGAGTTGAAAAAGCAAAAACCAGCTCTACCTATTTTGGTCACCACCACAACCAGCACTGGTGCAGAACAAATTGCTAAGTTAGGCGAGTTAGTTGAACACCGCTATATGCCTATCGATTTTGGCTTTGCGGTGAAAGGCTTTCTAAAGGCAATACGACCAAAGCAAATGTTGATCATAGAAACTGAACTTTGGCCAAACACTCTTCGTACTGTCCATAACTCAGAAATACCGATTACTGTTGTTAACGCTCGCCTTTCTGAAAAGTCACGTAAGAACTACGCAAAAATACAGCCTCTTTTTAACCTATTAGTTCCTTGCTTGGATAAAGTACTGTGCCAGACTGAGTCTGATGCAGAACGTTTCAAACGTTTAGGTGTAGAAAAAAACAAACTTTTTGTTACTGGCTCGATAAAGTTTGATATTCAGATATCCGAGGAAGTCAAAGAGAAAGGAAAAGCGCTACGGACTGAGCTGGGGATAAAACGACCAATTTGGATAGCTGCCAGTACTCATAAAGGTGAAGATGAGCAAATGCTAGAAGCTCACAAGAAAGTCTTAGAATCTCACCCGAACGCACTTTTAATCCTTGTTCCTCGCCATCCGGAGCGATTCAATAATGTATTTGAGCTGTGCCAAAAGCTAGGTTTTGAAACCGCTCGACGCACAAGCCGAACAGAAGTAGCGGAGTCGACCCAAGTTTACCTTGGAGACACCATGGGTGAGATGTTGGTCTTGATGGGCGCTACGGATATCTGCTTTATGGGCGGTAGCTTAGTTGGTGATAAAGTTGGTGGCCACAATGTGTTGGAGCCAGCGGCTTTGGGTGTTCCAACCATTACTGGTCCGAGCTACTTTAACTTTAAAGAAATCGTCGATTCATTTGTTAAAGAGTGTGGATTAATCATTGTCGAAGACAGTTCAACTCTAGCGAAAACCATCATTCAGTTAATTGAGAGCCCTGAGAAACGTATTGCCTACCATACAGCAGGCAGTAAAATCATTAATATGAACCAAGGTGCCCTAAAGAATACTATCTTAGAAGTACTTAATTAAAAAAGCGGCCAAAGGCCGCTTTTTTGCTAATGAGTGACCCATCCTAAATAAGGTTGACACTTCCCAACCAGAAAATTGGAGAGTGTTATGAAATCAATAACTAGACGAACTCAATGCGATTATTCCCTCGCTTTTAAATTGGATGTTGTTGACCAAGTTGAAAGAGGCGAACTGACTTATAAA